>CAKZOF010000389.1 GCA_937135995.1 uncultured Pyrinomonas sp. | reverse complement strand
TCCTCGCCCAGCGCCTGACGCTCCTGCCCGCGCCCGCCGAGAGCCTGCGCCTCGCGGTCGATCGCTTCGGTCCGCCGCACCCGGCCGGCGCGACGCTGTTCGACGAGGGCCACGTCCGCCGCCGGGGGCGCCTGCGCGAGGCGATCCGCCAGCGCGGGTTTGCCATTCTGGTGGAAGGTTATCTGGACTTAATCACACTCTACCAAGCGGGCGTGCCGAACGTGGTGGCGAGCCTCGGGACGGCGCTGACCGGCGAACAGGCGAAACTCCTAGGGCGCTTTGCGCGTAAATGTGTGATAAATTATGATGGCGATCGGGCAGGACGCGAAGCAGCCCGGCGAGCCAGCGAAATCCTTTTGGCAGAAGGGTTTGAGGTGAAAGTGCTGCTGCTGCCGGACAACGCCGATCCGGACGAATTCATCAAACGTTTCGGCGTTGAAGAGTATAACCGACGGCGGGGAGCGGCGCTTTCCCATTTACAATTTGTTTTGGAAGAAGCGACGAGAGGGCGCGACTTGAACCGCCCGGAAGACAAGGCGGCGGCGGTCGAAGATGTGCTCGCGTCGCTTCGTGCCGTTCGCAATAGCTTGCTGCGGCGCGAATACTTCGATCAGGCGATGGATGGCCTGCGCGTCGAAGGCGCGCTACGCAAAGAGCTGTGGAACGCCGCGAGCGGCGGGACGCGCCTCGAACGCGAAGCCGTTCGACAGCAACTGGAGCGCGCAAACAGACCTTCCGTGACGCTGGCCGAACGCCGTCTGCTCGAGCTGCTGCTGGCCGACGAGGAAGTGCGACGCGCGGTGCTGCCGCAGATCGAGCCGGAAGATTATCAAGGGCTGCCGACGGCAGGTGTGTTGCGCGCGCTCGGCGCGCTCTTCGCGCAAGGGCTTCCCATCGATGCTTCGGCGCTGGCCGACCAAACGGCGGGCGACGAAGTGGCCGCCGAGATCGTACCACTGGCAGCGATGAGCACCACCGGGCGCGCTCCCGACGAAGCCGCGGATGCACTCATCGCCGAGGCCGAAGGATGCCTCGTCGCCCTGCGCCGCATGAGCTTGGAGCGGCGCATCAAAGAATTGAAGGGCGAAATCGCCCGCGCCGAGCGAGCCGGAAAGCACGCGGAGAGCCTGCGCTTGACCGAAGAGTACGTGACGCTCCAACGCCGGCTCAACCAGCTTTGCGTCGCTGCGGCGCGCGATTTTGCTGGATCCTGATGGTGAGCACAGTTTCGTATGCAGTCGCTCATAAATTCTCAATCTAGATCGAACAAGATCCGAGGCAGCCGACGCGGGGAGGTGAACGAAATTGGCCATTCATGAGAAAGACCAAGACGATGTGATGCAGCGCTTGCTCGAACTGGGCGGCGAGAAGAAGTATTTGACTTTCGACGATTTGAATCGCGAACTTCCCGACAGCATCGTCTCGCCGGACGACATCGAAGACGTGCTGCAGAAGCTCGAGGGATCGAACATCGCCGTCTCGGATGACGAGCGTCTGCTCGAACAAGCGGCGGCCATCGCCACGGTGGACGATGCGGAAGAGGCGCTCGAAGAGGACCTCGAACTCGATCTTTCGGCGGGTGCCCTCGACAAGACCAACGATCCCGTGCGCCTCTACCTGCGCGAGATGGGTGTCGTGCCGCTGCTGACGCGCGAGGGTGAAGTGGCCATCGCCAAACGGATCGAGCGCGGACAGATCAAAACGCAAAAGGCGATCGCGCGTTCGCCCATCGCCGTCAAAGAATTGCTCAAGATCGGCGAAGAGCTCCAGGTGGGCACGCTTCACATCCGCGATGTCGTGAACTTCGCCGAACAAGCTGAGTTCACCGGACAGGAGATCGACAAAGCTGACGAGTACCTGCAGTGGACGCTCGAAGGCATCGAGAACATCCGCAAGCTCTTCAAGCAGGGCTTGAAAGAGTGGGAGAAGCTGCGCGCCGAGCAAAAGGTCTCGCGCGGTAAGAAGACTAAAAAGCTTCTCCGCTTGCGGCGCAAAGTTGCGCGCATCCGCTTGGAGATCGCGCAGGAGATCAAGCAGTTGAACTTGACCGAAAAGGCTAAGCAGCGTTTGATCGAAGCGATTCGTCGCGTCAACGACGAGGTGCGCGCCGCGGAGCAGGAGATCGAAACTTTCACCGAGAAGCTCAACAAGAAGCGGCTTAAGCCCGAAGAGGAGAAGGAGTACAAGCGGCACATCAGCGCAGCCAAGCGACGCCTGCAGCAGATCGAAGCCGAACACTATGTCTCGCCCGTCGAGATCAAGCGTTCTTACCAAGCGATCATCACGGGCGAGCAGGAGACGGCGCAGGCCAAAAAAGAGCTCATCGAAGCCAATCTGCGGCTGGTCGTTTCCATCGCCAAGAAGTACACGAATCGCGGTCTTCAGTTCCTCGATCTGATCCAAGAGGGCAATATCGGTTTGATGAAGGCCGTTGATAAGTTCGAGTGGCGACGCGGCTACAAGTTCTCGACCTACGCAACGTGGTGGATCAGGCAAGCGATCACGCGCGCCATCGCCGATCAGGCGCGCACGATTCGCATCCCGGTTCACATGATCGAGACGATCAACAAGCTGATCCGTACGAGCCGCGCGCTGGTCCAAGAGTTGGGCCGCGAGCCGACTTCGGAAGAGATCGCCAAAAAGATGGACATCCCCGTCTCCAAGGTGCGCAAAGTGCTCAAGATCGCACAGGAGCCGATCTCGCTCGAAACGCCCATCGGCGAAGAGGAAGATTCACATCTCGGCGATTTCATCGAGGACAAGTCCATCCAGAACCCAGCCGATGCGGTGGTGGCGGCCAACTTGCGCGAGATCACCGACGAGGTCTTGAAGACCTTGACGCCGCGCGAAGAGAAGGTCATCAAGATGCGTTTCGGTCTCGGACCGAATGGCTCCGAACACACGCTTGAAGAGGTGGGCCAACATTTCGCTGTCACGCGCGAGCGCATTCGGCAGATCGAAGCCAAGGCGCTGCGCAAACTGCGCCACCCGTCGCGTTCGCGCAAACTCAAAGCTTTCCTCGAAGGCTCGCGTCAATGAGCCTCTCTCGCTCCCCAGCAGGCTCCGGGACCAGACTGGTTCCGGAGCCTTGATCTTTCTTGACTCGAAGCGGCGCGCCGAAAAACTGGCAAACAGAAGAGAGCTTCTCCGAGCCT
The DNA here is from genome assembly GCA_937135995.1 of uncultured Pyrinomonas sp. GTDB lineage: Bacteria > Acidobacteriota > Blastocatellia > Pyrinomonadales > Pyrinomonadaceae > Pyrinomonas. Next base: position 328 of record CAKZOF010000389.1, on the reverse strand, counting down.
CGATCCTTCTCGACTCGAAGCGGCGCGCCGTATCACCGAAGCCACTTGCGGCGGCTACTGCTTCGCCTCTCAACCGATGAGTTCGGCCTTGCGTATCGCGACGAGGGTCTTGCAGCGGTCACGCTTGCGGCGAGCGCAGGCGACAGCGCGCAGCCAGCACATCCGCCCTGGCCGTTTCGACGTCCGCCGCGAGCGCCGTCAAGTGGCCCATTTTGCGCCGGGGTTTGGCAGAGGATTTACCGTAGAGGTGAATGGAAACGGCCGAGTCGGCAGCGAGGGCAGCGTCCCAGCAGGGGGGGTGAGGGAACCAGAGGTCGCCGAGGAGGTT
>CAKZOF010000388.1 GCA_937135995.1 uncultured Pyrinomonas sp. | reverse complement strand
GGATCTTGGCCGGCCAGCGCCGCCAACTCGTCCATGGCCGATTCGCGGGCAAAGTGATTCGCCGTGGCCGCCAGCGCACGGTAAGACCCTTGCCGCAGCGGGGAACGGGCTGCCACGTAACGACAGTGCGACCGGCCCACTTGATAGGGCGTCTCCAGTGCGGCCTGGCCGGAATTGATGTTGACGAAATGCCACGAGCTCAGCCGGCCATCACGGTCCAACGTGGCTTCCACGTCGATGACAGCTGCAGGCCGGAAGTAGGCCCAGGTGAACTCCTCCGTACGGGTCCAGTGCACCAGTACCGGCCGCCGGGCCGCGCGCGCCAGACGCGCCGCCGTCGTGAAATCATCTTGCCTGAGGGCCAACGTCAAACGCCCACCAGCCGCAAGGTCAGTGGCGATCTCGCGTTCGACGAGTGCGCCGTTGGGGACGCGTCCAACCGTCGGGTGATTGACTTCGACGGAATTGCCCGGCTCGCCCGCCGAGATGCCGCCCACCGAAACGGGGCCTTGGGCGAGCGCATAGACTTGTCCATCGACGCCGCGCAGAGGCGTGAGAATCAACGTCCCGCCCTGCAACGAGCGCGCGTCGCCGATGGACGACACCGTCACGTCGATCTTGGTCCCTTGGCGGGCAAAGGGCGGCAGCGTCGCTGTCACGAGGACGGTGGCCATGTTCTCGGGGCGCAAGGCTTCGGTCGACACGGTGATCCCCATGCGCTCAAGCAGGTTCTGCAACGTCTGCCGTGCGTAGAGGTTCTGTTGCACGCGGTCGCCCGTGCGATTCAAGCCGATGACGATGCCGTAGCCGATGAGTTGATTCGAGCGGACGCCTTCGATCTCGGCGATGTCTTTGACGCGCACCGTCAAACGGTTGACGCTCTGGCCGAGCGCCGTTGCCGCGACGCAAAGCGCCACGTAGAGCAAGCAGAAGAACCGGGCCAGCAAAGCGATCCCCGGACGGCGGCAAGCGGGCGCGCTCGTCTCTTCGAACGCGCGTAAATAGCGGTTCTGGTATGATTCTCGATCGTCGGTGAACACAACTTTCATCGTCAGAAGGGCGCGATCTTCTCGAACAGCCGGAAGAGCGAGCCCGGCGCGTTGTCGGCAGAGGCAACTCCCTTGCCATTGAGTTCCACGCGCAGGTCGCCGATGGCTGTGGTCGGCACGGTGTTGTCTGCCGTCACGTCGCGCTGTCGCACGATGCCGGAAAGCAGCAGCGTCTCCGTCTCCTTGTTGACGCGGACCAGTTTGCGTGCCTCGATGCGCAGGTCGCCGTTGGGCAACACTTCGACCACGCGGGCGACGATGCGCGCACGTACGTTGCTTCGCCTTTCGGTCGCGCCCTTGCCCTCGTACTTGCGCGAACCAAGTGCCCCGATGACGCCCGCGGCGATGCCAGCGCCGGGAAGCGGCAACGCGCCAGCTGCCGTCACGAGCCCGCCGAGCGTGCCGGAGTCGCGCGCGCGCTTGGCGTTGGACGCGA
>CAKZOF010000387.1 GCA_937135995.1 uncultured Pyrinomonas sp. | reverse complement strand
CGGGCTTGGCCGGTTGCGCCGAAGTCTGTACGATCTTGGCGATGTTGTCTTCGTAGAAGTAAGTGATCGTGCGATACGTGACTTCGGTCGGCTCGTAGGTGATCTTGCCGCCCTCGATGACCGCCACCGAGGTGGTCATCTTGGTCCAGTTGCCGACGGGATCGAATTCGTAAGCATAGACTTCGCGGCTGACGATGGTTCCATCGTTGCTGTAGAGCGTCATCTCGGTGATGTTGCCCCGCTCGTCATACTTGTAGACCTCGCGTCCCGTCAGATTGGAACTCTCCACCGAATAATAAGCGTTGTCGATCTTGTTGCCTTTGATGTCGTAGGTTGCCGTCTCCAAAAGCACGCGCGGGCCTTCAATGACCTTTCCGCCCTTGACCGCGAGCTTAGCCGTCTCGGTGCGCACGCGCCGCACGGGACCGATCAAACCATCGCGGGCGCGGTCGCTTTCCTCAGGCGTCTGCGCGCGCACCGCGCCCCACAGTCCGGCAACCGCAAGGACCAAAAGCGCCGCTGGCACGAAGCTGTTGCGTCGAAACATACGGTAAATCGTCCTCCGTCTATAGGTTGGCTCGTGTCGACCTAGTCCATGAGGAAGAGCGTTCGCTTGCTCGCACCCGACCGCACGAAGCCACGGTCCGCCTGCAACCAGAGGATACGCGATCTTGTGAACGGAGGTCTGCATACGGATCACAGCCGCTTCAGAGGCGAGCACGACGTCATTTAAGGTGCCGGATCGAAAAAGGAAGGTGGTGCTGCCGGCACCGAGCAGCACATGAAATTATTACACCAACAAGAATGTTTTGTCTAGTTAAAAATTGTTCAATTTTTGCAGAGGCGAGCTTTACGCCGTATAAGAGGGCGACGGGCGAACCCGCTCAACTTTCAGTCCAGCAAGTACTTGGTCCATCGCGCGGGGCGAGCTATACATCGCCACGCTCAACTTTCAGTCCAGCAAGGACGGCGATCAACTTCCCCCTGCAAGCTTTGTGGCGTCGAGAAAGTCCAGCCTAAAGCGCCGGTGTGTCGGTTTCGGTTTTTGAGTACTGCGACAGCCAGACAGACTTCAAGAGCGCAACTTCAGAGGGCGCGGGTGTATCTGGCCACCGGCCTGAGCGAGATGGCTCAAAGTTCGAACAGCACGGGCGTGCGCGGGATGGCAAGTAGTTCCCGAACAGCTTGCGCCACCTCTTCGGTAGAGATCAGATCGATGGCATGACTGTAGATGATGCGGCAGTTCGCGCCGAGCGGGACGAAGCTGTTCGGCGTCGGGCGATCGAGCAGCATCACCACCGGGGTTCCGACCGCCGAAGCAAGATGGAGCGGTCCCGTGTCGTTGGAGACGAAGACCGAAAGCAGCGCCTGCGCTGCGGCCAATTGTGGAACGGTCAAACGGTCGAGGAGCACCGACGAACGCGGGAAGCTGGCGCGTATGGATTGGATGAGTTCTTTCTCTTCAGGACCGACGAAGACGATCGTTTGCGTTTCGTCACTCTTCTCCAGCGTGTGGGCTAGTTCGGCGAAGCGGTCCAGCGGCCACCGCCGCGCCGGGTGTCCAGCGCCCGGAAAGAGTCCGACCAGCGGCGCACTGGTGCGCGCCTGCGCTCGCCGGAGCATTTCGCCGACGGCGCGTTCATCTTCGAGACGCGGGCGAAGCTGCGGCAGGCGTGGCGCGTTCTCCACGCCAAGCGGTTTGAGCACGTCCAGGTAGCGATCCACGGCATGTTTGCGGAAATCTTCCACCGGCGGGCGCGGACGGAAGTTCGCGAGCGCGTCGAGCGAGCGTCCGGGGCGTCGCGCGTAGAGGCGCACCGGAGCGCCGGAGAGGCGTCCGAGCAGATTGGTCTCGTACAAGCTGTGGAGATCGATGACGAAATCGAACCGGGCGCGTCTCACCCGTCGGACCAGTTGCGCGATGCGCAGCAGGGCCATCGGCTTCGGGCCATCGCGCAGGGCCACGCGATCGACGCCGATCACTTCGTCGGCGTAGCCGGACAGTTCCACGATGGCCGCGCCGGGTCGCCCCACCACAACCGCGATGTGCGCTCGCGGGAAGCGCTCGCGCACGGCGCGCAGCGCCGGAAGGCTGAGCACGACATCGCCCAACTGCCCGAAGTCGATGACGAGCACGCGGCGCGGGTCGAAACCACTTGCCGAGAGATTCGACCGTTCTGGCATGGCCTCTTACCGTTTCAGCGCTCCTCGCGCCGCTTAAGTCCTAAAGCGCCCGAGGTATCCCGACAAAAGCGCAGGACTTCTCCTCCGTTTCAGCGCCTTTCGCGTCGGCGCGCGGTTTCGCTCTCTGCCGAGCACTTTGACGCGCTTGTTCGCTCGGACATCCATCTGCCTACGTTTCGCGCAGGTCACGTCCGGTCATCTCCGCCGGTTTTTCGACGTCGAGCAGGCCAAGAATGGTCGGCGCGATGTCTTCGAGCGCGCCGCCATCGCGCAACTTCAGACCACGCGCCCCTTCATCGACCAGAATGAACGGCACGGGGCTTGTCGTGTGAGCCGTGTGTGGCCCGCCCGTCGCCGGATCGATCATGATCTCGGCGTTGCCGTGGTCGGCGGTGACGAGGCAACGCCCCCGTACGGCGCGAATCGCTTTGGTGATCCAACCGATGCAAGTATCGACGTACTGCACGGCCTCGATGGTCTTTTCGAGGTTGCCCGTGTGGCCCACCATGTCGGCATTGGCGAAGTTGATGATGAAGACATCAGTTTCGCCCTCGTCGATAGCGCGCAGGACCTTGTCTGTGATCTTGAAGGCCGACATCTCCGGCTGCAGATCGTAGGTCGCAACCTTGGGCGACGGCACCAGAAGCCGCCGCTCGCAAGCGAACTCGCGCTCGATGCCACAGTTGAAGAAGTAGGTGACGTGCGCATACTTCTCCGTTTCGGCCAAGCGGTAGTTGCGCACGCCGACGCGCGCAAAGACTTCAGCGAGAATGTTGCGCGGATGCTCCGGCGGAAAGGCGACCGGAAAGGGATAGGTCTTGTCGTATTCGGTGAAGCAAACCATTTCGATCTTCGGTCGGTCGGGAACCGGGAAGGCATCGAAACCTGGCAATGCCAACGCGCTTGTCAATTGTCGCGCTCGATCCGCGCGGAAGTTGAAGAAGATCACGGCGTCGCCGTCGCCGATGGTCGCCACGGGTTCGCCCGTGGGGCGACGGATCGAGATGGGTTCGACGAACTCATCCGTCACGCCGCGCCCATAGGAGCGGCGAATCGCCGCAATGGGATCG
>CAKZOF010000386.1 GCA_937135995.1 uncultured Pyrinomonas sp. | reverse complement strand
CGGATTCGCGGGCCGCGCGGTACGGTAGTCAAAGTGACGGTCGAGCGCGCCGCTACGGGGCGGATCGAAACAGTGGAGATCACGCGCGATGCTGTCGCGCAGCCATCCGTGCCGGACGCTTACATGATTCGTCCCGGCGTCGGCTACGTCGACATGACGCGTGGCTTTAATGTGACGACGGCCGAAGAACTCGAAGAGGCGCTCGAGCGCCTGCGTCAACGCGGCATGAACGGGCTGATCCTTGATCTACGCAACAACCCGGGCGGTTTTCTCGATCAAGCGATTCGCGTCGCGGAGAAGTTCCTCAGCGACGGGCAAGTGATCTTGACGCAGAAGGGGCGCAATCTGACGGCCGATCGGACCTATCGCGCGACCAACAACGCGCCCGACATGACGCCGCTCGTCATCCTGATCAGTCGCGGCACGGCTTCGGCATCGGAGATCGTCGCCGGCGCGATGCAGGACCATGATCGGGCGCTCATCGTCGGCGAGAACAGCTTCGGCAAAGGTCTGGTCCAAAGCATCATTCCGCTCGATTACGGTGCCGGTTTGACGCTCACGTCGGCCAAGTACTACACGCCTTCGGGCCGGTTGATCCAGCGCGATTATTCCAACAGCAGCTACTACGACTACATCACGCGCGGCGGAGTGGGGAATCAAGACGAAGAAGCGCCGCCCACCACCAAACCGACCGGTCCAGAAAGCCACACCGACACGGGGCGTCCCGTTTACGGCGGCGGCGGTATCATGCCGGACGAACTGGTCAAGCCGCGTTTGATCAAGCCCGAGCAACAGCGGTTGATCGATCCGATCTTCGCGTTCGTGCGCGAACTCGTCAACGGACGCATCGCCGGTTTCGAGTCCTATCGGGTGCAGCGTCCCATCGAGTACAATCACGAGCTGCAACCGACCGATTTTCCCGTGACCGACGCGCTTTACAACGCTTTCAAGAGCTTCGTCGCCAACAACCCGGCCTACAAGAATCTCGCTTCGCTCGTCGAGCCGAATCAGGATTTCGTCCGCCGTCAAATACGTTTCGACATCGTGACGGCGGCCTACGGCACAACGGCCGCGTCGCGCGTCTATGTTGCCGATGATCCGCAGGTGACGCGCGCCATCGAGTTGCTGCCGCGCGCGCGCGAACTGGCGATGGCGGCGCGCAATCGCGCTCCGCGCCAGAAGTCGTTTGAGTAAAAGTTCGGAGCGCCGGGAGCGGCGAACCGACCGGCCACGGACTTCCGGCCTGCAACAGATCGCAGATCACGACTTTGAAGAGCCGAGAACGATTCTTCTCTCGGCTCTTCTTTTCGTGCTCGTCCTCTTCTCGCCGCGTGAGCTTTTCCGCGCGCCTTCTGCACTCCGCAAATCGCGTCGGCGCCCGATGGCCACGCGCACGCAACGATCAAAACGGCGGCGTTTTTTTTTGATTAATCCTTGCCCGTCTGCGCGTGCGGGCTGTCGACCGGCTTGGATTCGGGCGACCCCTTTTGTCGCAAGAAGATCGACAGGACGACCAACACGCCGACTGACAAGAATTCACTCTGCCAATTTTGAAAAGATTCGAACCAGAAACGAGAAGTGCTGACGTAGCGGAGCGTAGAGACCGGACTTTCGCCGTGTTCCTGTTGCTCTTGATTGTAAGCAGCCGCGCCGCCCGCAGCATGGAACGCGAAGGAGAGCGCGAAAAGCGCAAGCAACGCGAGGCTGAGCGAGTTCTCGTAAAGGCGCAACGCCCATCCGCCGCGCTTCACGGGCCACGGTGCATCGGAGCGAGGCTGCGCTGGTCTATCTTCTGCCTCCGGTTCGTCCAACTTCTTCGATTCCGCTGACCCTTTCTGTCGCAAGAAGACAGTCAACACAACGTAGGCGCCCATCTGCAGAAATTCGCTCTCCCAGTTTTCGAAAACCGCTTCGATGAAATGACCGCTCCGCAGATAAGAGGCGAAATCCGCAGTCGGCTGCCCGTGTTCGCGCTGATCTTGGTTGTACACGCGAAAGCCGGTCGCCGCTTGTCCAGCGACGCAGGCGAAGAAGAGCGCGAAAAGAACAATCGATAGACTGTTTTCGTAGAAGAAGCGGCGCATGATCCCTCCCGTTCAAAGCCACCCGTGCTGCCTCGATTCGGCACACCCGCTTATTGAAGCTTCAACCGCTCGAAATCTAATTGTGCAGATGGACCGGTGGCGGCCTTCAGAATTCTCTCCATCTGATCGAGCGCCCAGCGATGCTCCTCGTCGGTCAACGCGGCGACGCAATCTTGCGGGACGACGAGGTGAAAATCGCGCATGTAAGCGTCGTTGGCTGTAAAAAGAACGCAGACGTTGGTCGCGATTCCCGTCAGGACGAGCGTTCTTGCGTGCAAATAATCGAGCAGCACGTCGAGCGTGGTCGAAAAGAAACCGGAATGCTTCGGTTTGAGCACGAAGTAGTCGTCCGGCTCGGGAAGCAACCGTTGGACCAACGGGCGCCCGCGCACGCCATCGCGCAGACAATGTTCGATCAGATTGTCGAAGTTCGATTGCCACCGCCCGAAGTTATCGTTGACGTAGATGGCTGGCACGCCGCAACTTTTCGCGCGGCGCTTCAACTCTGCCACGCGCGATGCCGCGGCGACGGCCCGCTCTAATATCTTCTCGCCCCCTTCAAACTCCAGATCGTTGATGAAATCGATCAACAACAAGGCCACCGGCGAGCTATCGGGCGCGCTGCCGTGCAGGTCCTGATTTTTGGCCGGCATGTTCTCCCCTTGTTCCCCGAAGATGCCTGATCTTTCGCGTCAATCATACAGAAGGCGCGCGGGAAAGCAATCTCGACTGAGGTTGGAGCACTGAAAAGGTTTCTTTCTAACAAATCCTAGGCGCGAGGAGAAGCCATCCCGACCAAAGGGCCTATCTTCTGCGCGCCTCTTCGTGTTCAATGATCGCCGTGTTCCGTCGTCTAGCTCTCAATCCAACGAAGCGCGCTCATCGGGCCGGGCGCAGCTAAAAAAGAAAGGTGGGCATTCTCTTACGCCCACCTTTTTTCCCTACCCTTGCTCGTTCTTGCCAGACGTTGGAGTCCGGCTTCTTTCGCTGAGTGGACCCGCTCAGTGGGTCGCGAGCCACTCATCGAAGACTTTCGCCTCTTCGACTTTGCCGCTCCAGCGAGCGCGGTTCTTGCCCGTCAAAGCGAGCACCATCGCTTGGTGTTGACCGGCGCGGTCGCCCATGCGTTCGAAGTAGTTGTAGAGGCGATCTATCTTGCGGACCGACTCGCGCGCCGCTTCGACTGACTTAAACGACAGGACGTTGCGGAAAAAGCGCGAGTAGATGTTCTGCTCACGCGCCGTCGTCGTGTAAAGGTCGAAGTAGCCGTCGAGCAGTCCGGCCGATTGCAGCACTTGCGCGACGTAGCTCGGGCGCGCTGGCGTTCGGCGCGCGATCTCGGCCACGTCCGTAATCCCTGCGCCGTACAGCTCCAGTATGCGCTCCTTTTTGGTCCGCGCCGCTAGCGCACCTTCCGGGTCGGTGCGGTGAGTCTCTTTCGTTTCGTCGGCCGTCTCGATGGAGAACAGACTCAGTTCTCGTTCGAGCACTTCTTCGGTGGTCATCTTAGTTCGCTCCTCGATTCCATCAGCTCGCACGACGCACGACTTCGGCCGTCGTCGCTTGCGGCAGACGCTTGAGATGATCGATCAGGCTCGAAGCCGCACGCTTGGACAGTTCTTCCACGCGACAGCCGAGCACCGCTTGGCACTCGTCGTCAGGATCGATGCCCGCCTCGCGTGCCAGCGCGCGAATCATCCCCAACTGTCGCGGCGTGACCAGATCGGCCATGGTCTTGGCGAGCGGATCGCGCGGGAAATCGCCGGGCTGTGGACCAGCTCCGGTCCGCTCGATCACTTCCGATTCGCGTTGGTAGAGTTCGCGCGCGATGCCGAACTTGATCGCCGCGCGCTTCAACGCATCGTGCTCAGCCTTTTTAATGCCTGTCTCGTTGTCAGCCGTGCCGGTGCCGACACCCTCGCGCGTCACGCCATCGATGGTGATAGCGGCGACCACGGCGACCATGTCGCCGATCTGCGTGATCGAGCGCACGGCGTGCGACCACGTCGGGGCGATGCGGTCGAGGATGTCGGCCACCGTGTGCCACTCGACGTACTCCACCATGTGGACGTTGCCGTACTGATCGCGCCAACCTTCACGCTGTTTGATCAACTTCGGATCGATCGGTTGGCGCAGCGCGCGCAGCGTCTGTGCGAAAGAGAGCGGGACGACACTCGCCCCATGCTCCTCTTGGCGCGGCTCCTCGGTCGCAGAGTGGGCCGAGGCGTGTGCAATCTGTTCGGTCGCTTCGGCGACCTTGGCGGTCTGTTCGTTCTTCTTCATGGTCTGCTCCTTTCTCTCTTGGTGTTCCGCAAGCGAGTGCTCTTGTTGGCGTCGCTCCCGTTCGAAGCGCTCGGCGCGCTTCTCGGATGCGGTCTCGTGCGTGTTGGTCGTTGCCGCCGCTGCTTCTCCTTCGGCTGCGCGCGCAGCCGAAACTTCGGGCGCACCACCATCAACCGACGGCGCGCCTTTGTCTGCGTGCTGCGCCAAGAGCGCATGTTTGACGGCGAGAATGTGCTCGCACCGGAAAGTGGGATCCTGCGCCGACTGCTCCTCGTACTCGAGGCACGAACAACGGACCTTGCCCATTTCGTCGCGCCAAACCTCGTGCGCAGCCCTCCGCCCGCGTAGCGACGGAGATTGTACGCGGAACCGATCACCCTCGCGCTTGACCAAGCCCATCGCCACCAGACCACGCGCGCGCTTGTCACGCAAGATCGCTTGTTTGTTCGCCCTGGTTGCCGTCTCCATGACGCTTCCTCCTCCTTTCGCCAAGACCCTATGCCGCGCGTTCAGCGGGCAGCGGTTCGGTCACGTCGTCTAGCCGCTCGGCATCGAGCGTCTTGCGCAGGCGCCGTTCCAGATCGGCGACGCGCGCTTCGAGTTCAGCCACCCGCCGTCCTTGGCGGTGGACCGTCTTGAAAAGCGTGTCGAAGGTCTCCCAGATGTATTCGTTGCTCACGTGTCGCCTTCCTTTTCTCGTCCCTTGGTACCGCGTGCCGCTTTGCAGCGGCCGCTTCGTTTCATGCGTGAAACAATGTACCATAACCTTCGCTCCGTTGCAAGTCCGAAACGGAGTCTTGCAAGTGGGAAGGAATTTTGCTATCTTCTCCGGGCGTGGCGAGCACCAACGTGGTTTTTCACCAAAACCGCGCTCGCCCCAAAGGAGGCAGCAAAGAGATGGCCCGATCATCTAAGAGCTTAGTCAACACGATCGAACTCGGACGCGCCATTCGCCGTCGCCGTGAGCAGCTCGGCTTGAGCTTGCGCGATGTGGCCAACGAGACGGGAGTTTCGGCTTCGACTCTGTCACGCATTGAAAACGGCACCGGCACGCCCGACACCGACAACATCGCGCGTCTGACGCGCTGGCTGAACATGCCCGTCGAGCGCATCATGTCGGGCGAAGAGGCCAAGCCTGTGGTCTATTTCCCGCAAGAGGCGACGCCCGACATCGTCGAGGCACACTTGCGCGCTGACCGCAACTTGACGCCGGAGACGGCGCAGGCGTTGGCCGAGCTGTTTCGCGTCGCCTATGCGCAGTTCAGCAGCCAGACGGCAAAAAGCGACGGCACGTCGTCGCGGCGACGCCGGTAACATCGAAGATCCTTCCCGCAGAAGCAGCATTGGAGCCAACCGGCACGTCGGGTCGGTTGGCTTTATTCCACTATCTTCTTCGGCGCCGCGAGCTATCGTATAATCTTCGCCGTGCGAGAGTCGGCGCTCCCACCCACGACCAAAGGCAGGCGATACGAACTGCTCGCGCTCGGCCTGCGCGAGTTCGCCGGGTTGCGTCGCCCCGAAGAGCCGCTCGACCCTTTTGCGCTCGCCCGTTTCGCCAAGCTCTTGGTGATCGATTTCGATCAGATCCAAGGGCTTTCGCCGCAGGCGCGCGCCCACCTGCTCGGCGAAGGGGTCGAAGCGTGGTCTGGCGGCACCTGCTCGCGTCCGCTGCCCAACGGCTGGCGTTTGGTGATCCTCAACCCGAAACACGGCGCACAGCGTAACAACGCGACGTTGATGGAAGAGGTGTGCCACGTCTTTTTGGGACACAAGGCGAACCGTCTGGCCGTGATCGATCAGGGCAACGGCGGACGGCTTGTCGCGCGCGACTACAACCCGCAGGACGAAGAGGCAGCCTATGCCGTCGGCGCAGCGGCGCTGGTCCCCTTTGCCGCGCTTCGCCGCTTCGTGCGCCGGGGCGATTCAGTCGCCAAAATCGCGCGCCACTTCAACGTCAGCCGCGAGCTGGTCGAATACCGGCTCAAGGTCACGCGCCTGTGGGCCGAATATCGCGAGCGCCAGCAGCGCGCCGAAGCGCGCCGACAAGCACACAACGCCCCGTAGGCGCGGACGCACCCGGGCACAACTTACCCCACTCCGCGCCGCCGCCGCTGGCAAGCCGTTCGGGCACCGTGGCGTCATGTCACGCAAGCCGCAAGAGAAAGCCACTCTCGAAGAGCTACGCGACGCGATCAAGGGCGCGCTCGATCACCGCGACTTCTACCTTCGCTACTGCCCGACGGCGCGCGTTTGCGGATCTCGCCTTCAAGCCCGCTGCCCCATCCCTTCGCACGGCCACAGCGGACGCGGGCGCCCGAGCCTTTCGGTCGATCTGGTTCGCGGCCTGTTCCATTGCTTTTCGCGCGACGAAGGCGGCGACGCCATACGTTTCTACGAACTCATGCACGGCGTGACGTTCGCCCAAGCCGTGCGTGAGATGGCGTCACAGCTCGGCCTCGACGGACGGCAGCTGCCGCTGGCTTTTCGCGCCGCGCCGGACGTCGACACGGAACGGGCAGAACCACTCGACGCCGAGCGTTTGGCGACGATCTGCGAACGATTTCTCGCCATCTGTCGCGCGGAAGATCAAACCGAAGGATTGAGGTATCTAGCGCGACGCGCGATCTCGCCGGAAGCGGCGCGGCGTGCGGGCGTGACCTATTTTCCGCGCCGCGCATACCGTCGCGTCATGGAGAGGCTGCGCGCGGAGTTCTCGCTCGGAGAGCTGCAACGAAGCGGATTGTTCAACCGCCGGGCGCATCTGACCTTTTACCGCCACCGGCTTCTCTTTCCTTTCGTCGTCGAAGGGCGCGCGCGCTACCTGCAAGCGCGCGCCATCGCCTCCGGCATCGAGCCGCGCTGGCACAACATGCGTGGCAACGTTCCGGCGCTTTACAACGTCGATCTGTTGAACGATCTTGCGAGCGGTGCGGTGGTCTATCTGGTGGAAGGCTTCACCGACACGCTCACGCTGCTGACGCACGACTTTGCCGCCGTCGGCTTGGTCGGCGCGGGCGGACTCAAAGAGGAATGGATCGCGTTGCTTGGGCGCTTCCGCACCATCGCGCTGCTCGATCCGGACCAAGCGGGAAGACGCGCGGTCGCTCGCTATCGTGAGATGTTCAGCGCGCGCCGTCTACCGCTGACGACCCTTTTTCTGCCCTCGGATGTCAACGACTTTTTCCGTCAACGGCCGTCCGCCGCACTGGAACTGGCGCTGCTCACCGAAGCGGCGCTCGATCGGCAAGAAGCCGGAGAGTGGCCGCCGAGCGAGCGCACGGGCTATAATCTATGACTTTGGCACGACGAGGTGACAGAACCGTGAACCACGAGAACAGATCGAGTTTGGCGACCGAACTGAGCATCGTCGACAAGCTACGCTTACTGCTCGACATCACCAAGAAGATCAGCCGTTCGCTCGACGTCAACGAAGTGCTCAACCTCGTCATGGACACACTCGGCTCGCTCATCCCTTACGATGCCGCGGGCATCTACATCATCGAGCGCAACGGGCGGCGCACGGCCAACGGCGAGATGATCTTTCACGCCGAAGCCGTGCGCGGTTACGACATCGAAGAGTTGACGGAACTTCGCCTCAAAGCCGGCGAAGGGATCATCGGGTACGTCGCGCAAACGGGCGAGCCGGTGATCTCGCCCGACGTGCGCCGCGATCCGCGTTACATCAACGCCCGCGAACGAACGCGCTCGGAGATGGTCGCCCCGATCATCTCGAACGACGAGGTGATCGGCGTCTTCGATCTCGAAAGCGATGAACCGAACGCCTACACGGAAGATGACCTGCAGGTCTTGATGTTGCTCGCCTCGCAAGTGGCGATCATCATCGAGAAGGCGATGCTTCATCAAGAACTGGTCGAGAAACGGCGGCTCGAAGCGCAGCTCGAAGTCGCCCGACAAGTGCAACTGGCACTGCTGCCGGCGCGCCATCCTCAGATCGAAGGGTTCGACATCAGCGCCTATAACTTCTCTTCCGAACAGGTTTCCGGCGACTACTACGACTTCGTTCAGATCTACGAAGATCAACTCGGACTGGTGATCGCTGATGCCTCGGGAAGAGGCGTGCCGGCCGCGCTGTTGATGGCTTTTTTGCGCGCGTCGCTGCGTTCGGCGATTCACGTCGGCTACGCGACCAACGTCTCGATGGCGAAGGTCAACTCGCTGCTCTGCGAGTCGGTGGAGGATAATCAATTCGTCACCGCCTTCTATGGCGTGCTCGATGCGACCAACAGAACGCTCGCGTATGCCAACGCCGGACACAATCCGCCGTTGCTGCTCGATGCGGACGGCACGCCCCATTTCATCGAGCGGGGCGATCTACCGCTCGGCATGTTCGGCAACGCGCGCTATTACGAGTACTATTTGACGCTCGCGCCCGGGCAGATCTTGGTGCTCTACACCGACGGATTGACCGAAGCGACCAACGAGGAGGGAGAAGAGTATGGACGCGAACGTTTGGCCGAGACGGTTCGACGCGAGCGCGACC
>CAKZOF010000385.1 GCA_937135995.1 uncultured Pyrinomonas sp. | reverse complement strand
CGCGTGGCGCAATTCGCCTTCGGCGAGCGTCGTCGAAGCGCGCGTCATCCGGTGGTTGTGCGAGCTTGTCGGGTACGACGCGGAAGCCTTCGGCGCGCTTACGAGCGGCGGCTCCGAAGCAAATCTCGTCGCGCTCAAGTGCGCCCGCGATCGCATCGCGCAAACGCGCGAACAGGGCGTGCGATCCGCTGGCCAGATGATCGTCTACGCTTCGGAGCAGTGCCACTACTCGTTCGATAAAAGCGTTGACATCCTCGGCCTCGGGCGAAGAGCGTTGCGGCGCATCGAATCCGACCGACGGTTTCACGTATGCACGGAGCGGTTGCGGCAGGCCATCCGTGATGATTTGGCGCAGGGGCGCACGCCGGTCGCGCTGGTCGGCGTCGCTGGAGCGACGTCCACCGGGGCCATCGATCCGCTGGATCGGTTGGCCGACATCGCCGAAGAATGGGGTCTGTGGTTCCACGTCGATGCGGCCTACGGCGGCGCGTTGCTCTTTTCGGACGCGCAGCGGCAAAGATTGCGCGGCATCGAGCGCGCCGATTCGATCACCATCGATCCGCACAAGTGGATGTTTGTCCCCTTCGCTTGCGCGGCGGTTCTCGTGCGCGGCGGCAAGAGCGTGTTGCGTGCCTCGTTCGATACGACGCCGGAATACATGAACGAAGCGCGCGGCGGGATCGACGCCGAATACGATTTCCATCGGTACGGACAGCTGGGAACGCGCCGCTTCAACGCCCTCAAGCTTTGGATGGCGCTCAAAAGTTTGGGCAAAAGAGGGTATGCCGAGATCATCGAACGGCAGATCGAATTGACACGTTACTTGGCCGCGCGTCTCGACGCGCTCCGGGATTTCACGCGCCTCGGCGAAGTTGAAACGGCCGTCTGCTGTTTCCGTTTCACGCCCGAGTGTCTCGATTCGCGCGATGGGCCGGCGCTCGACCGCTTGCAACAGGAGCTACAACAGCGCATCGAACGAAGCGGCCAGGCATGGTTGGCCTCCACCGTGCTGCACGGGCGGCGCGCGTTGCGCGTCAACATCAACAGTTTCTTGACCGAACGTCGCCACGTGGACGAGTTGGTAGCGACGCTCGAAAGCGAAGGGCATCGGTTGATCGGCGAAATCGCCGCCGATGCGATAACGGACGCCCGATGAGATCCATCGTCGCTCGATTTCTAGCGTTCGGAGCCCTTGCGCTCACAGCGTCGGCGCTGGCGCAGACGAGCGCCGACCCGGATTCGCTGTCGGCCATACGCTCGCGCGCGGAGTTCGATTCGCTGGCGCGCGTGTACACGGATGCGAACGTGCCGCTGGCGCATGTCCTCTTCGTCATTGACCGCCAGCAAGGGAACCGCATCTACTACGTCAATTCGAAGCGGTATCGCTTCCATCGTGACTTCGTCAACGGAACCTACTTGTCGCTCGAGCGCGGGCAAGACTTTTTCGACAAGAACTATCTGAAACCGAACCGGCGCTTCATCTTGGGCACGCTCGCTTATCAAACGCCGATCAAACGTTGGACCTTCGAGTTCTGGGAAGGAGATCAAATCAACGCCGAACTCATCGCGCTCGCCGCTGAAACGATTCGGCAGACCTTTTTCGAGCCGGTCGCGTTCAAACCGAATTCGACGCGACAAGAGCAAGAAGCGGCCAAGATCGCCGGTCTCGATCGCGTCTCTGCTGCCGACATCCTGCGCGAGCAAGAGTATCAACCACTCAACGTCGCCCGCGGCATCGGTCGCATACACATCATCAAGAAGCTCGACGAACACACGGACATACATTTCAACGAGATCGTTGTCCTCGACGAAGTGCCGCTCCAGTTGCCGCCCGTCGCCGGGATCATTGTCTCGAAACCTTCGACACCGCTTTCGCACGTCAATCTGCTCGCCAAATCGTGGGGCGTGCCGAACGCTTACATCAAGAACGCGACGGAACTGCTGAAGGAATACGACGGCTGGTGGGTGACGTTCGAGACGAAACCGGATGCTTACGCGATCAAACGCGCCGATCTCAACCAGCTCGATGAGTACCAGCGGCGATTGCAGGCGCGACGCGACATCATGACGCCGCGGTTCGATCTGGCAACGCGGCGCTTGGCTCGATTGGATCAGCAGCGTGCGACGGATGTCGTGCGTTACGGGACGAAGTCGGCCAATCTCGGCGAGGTGATCGCCGCGCGCATCGCTGGCATCGTCGTGCCACGAGGGTTTACAATTCCGTTTTTCTATTACGATCAGTTCGTTCGCGAAAACGGACTCGATGAGAAGATCTACGGGCTTTTGAATGATCAACGCTTCGTCCATGATCCGGCCTATCGGCGCGAACAGTTGGCTGCGCTGCGCGAGCGATTCCGACAGGGGCGCATGAACGCGCGGTTGCGAGCGCTGGTGCTGGCGCGCGTGCGCCGCGAGTTTCGGGGCGCGGGGCTGTTCGTGCGCAGTTCGACCAACTCGGAAGACTTGCCGAACTTCAACGGCGCGGGGCTGTACACCACGGTGCCCAACGTGCGCACGGAGGAGCAATTGATCGACGCGATCAAGACGGTGTGGGGCTCAGTCTGGAACTTCGAGGCTTACGAAGCGCGCGAACGCGCTGGCATCGACCACAGTAAAGTCTTCATGGCAGTGATCATTCAAGAGGGGATCAATGCCGATAGCGCTGGCGTGATGATCACCACCGATCCTTTCAACGCTGCGAACCGCGATGCCGTTTACATCAGCGCCAAGCGCGGATTAGGCATCAAGGTGGTCGAAGGCCAAAAGATCGCCGAGCAGGTGATCTACCGCCCGGCAACCGATACGATTCAAATCCTGACCCGCTCGGAAGAAGACAGCCTCTTGACTTTCGATGAACGCGGCGGAGTCAAAGAAGTCCCGATCACGGGCGAACGCACGGTGCTCACCGACGAGATGGCGCGACGATTGGCGCGCGTCGGACTGGCTTTGAAGCGTACCTTCGGCGGACGCGATCAAGACATCGAATGGGCTTACCTGCGCGGGCAGCTCTACATCGTGCAATCACGCCCATACATCGCAGGAGGATCGTGATGTCGAAAGCATCGGCGCAGGGCGCTGCTCATCTGCGCTCTCGAAAAAAGGGCTCTGTCGCTTTCTGTTGTTTGCTCGTGGTCGCTTTGTGCGCAGCCTGCGGGCGGCAGAAGGGAAGCGAGCTGGGCGGCAACGGCAACATCGCACGGGCGGAAAAGGTCGAGCGGACGCTCGACCCAGCTCGACTCGATGCCGAGATCGAACGGTTAGAGCAGGAGGCTGCTGCCAATCCCGGTGACGATGACGTCCGGATCGCGCTCGCGCGCGCCTATCTTGCCCGCGCCAACGCGCGGCGCGCCGCGGGGCAGCTGCAGGCAGCGCTCAAGGACTACAGCACGGCACTGCGCTATGATCCGGACAACGCGGACGCGCAGCGCGAAGCGGTGGCGGTGATGGACCAATTGCATCAAGGACGCGAAGCGACCACGGGAGAGAACAACGAACCGGAGCCGCTGCCGATCACGCCCGACGTGATGGCCGATGAAGCCAGCCCAACGCCACACCGAACGTCAACCAGAAAGGGGAGAAACTAGCGAGCGCGCCGCAGATCGCTCGATGAGAAGAAGATGTTGATCATTCCAGCAATCGACTTGAAAGAAGGACGCTGCGTGCGTTTGACACAGGGGAGCAGAGCGGCCGTCAAGGTCTACGATGCCGATCCGGTCGAAGTCGCCAAAAGCTTCGAGGATGCGGGCGCACGCATGATTCACGTGGTCGATCTTGATGGTGCTTTCGAGGGACCGAATTCGATCAACCGTAAGGTGGTGCGACGCATCATTCGCGCAGTTGAAATACCGGTCCAGTTCGGCGGCGGATTGCGCTCCGTCCACGACGTCAAGCAGATGATCGAATACGGCGCGGCGCAGGTCGTCATCGGCACGCTCGCCGCTGAATCGCCCGAAACGCTTGAACTGTTCGTGCAGCTTTTCGGCTTCCGCATCGCTGTTGGCATCGACGCGCGCAACGGTCAAGTCGTCACGCACGGGTGGGAGAAAGAAGGGAAGATTTCGGCCATCGAATTGGCGCGGCGCGTAGCCGATGCGGGCGTGGACCGCATCGTCTACACGGATGTCACCCGCGACGGCACGTTGACGGGCGTTAACATCGAGCAGACGTGCACCATCGCGCGCGAGTCAGGATTGAAAGTGACGGCCTCGGGCGGCGTTTCGTCCTTGGACGACATCCGGCGTTTAAAAGAAGCGCGTTCCTGCGGCGTCGATAGCGTCATCATCGGCAAAGCGCTCTACGAAGGGCGCTTCACGTTGCAAGAGGCGCTGCGCGTCGCTTGAACAGAACAAGGCGCACAAGTGTTTCGCCCGTACTGCGCGCCGAGGTTTGCCCAAAAGCGGAGTTTATGGTTAGAATGCCTGGCCTGATGCGGACGCTCGCCTCCCTTCTCGGTCGTCCCATTCCGGCGTGGTGCCGGTCACGGTAACTCTCCTTTCGGACGGCGACAAAAGCTCGAACCATTTGCTTCAACGGGACGCGTCAGCGTCATGCTCCCGGTTCTAAAGACGACATGAACACGCTCCATCCTTCAACGTTTGAAGAGTTCTTGCGCGAAACCGAACGGGGTAATGTCGTGCCCGTTGTGCGCACCGTTCTCGCCGATTTGCAAACGCCGGTCGGCGCTTTTTTGCGCATCGCCGACGGCGCGCGTCACGCTTTCTTGCTCGAATCGGTCGAGGGCGGCGAACGCATCGCGCGTTATTCATTCCTCGGCGCGCAACCCGAACTGATCGTGCGCGGGCGCGGGAACGTGACGATCATCGAACGCGCAGAGACGACGGAGAGGCTCGAAGGCGTGCGCGCTGTGGACTTCATCCGGGACCATTTCCGAACCAAAAAGCTTGCCCGACGAAGTGGTCTCGCGCCGTTTGCGGGCGGGGCCGTCGGTTTCCTCGCCTACGATGCGGCGCGGTGGTTCGAACCCACGCTCGATGGTGGGGATGAACCGGAGACGGACGACGCCGCGTTGATGTTCTATCGCACAGTGCTCGCCTTTGACCGCGTTCGTCAGCAGATCGTGATCACGACGGTGGTCTTCACAGACGAAGCCGGGGGCGATCTCGATCGGTTGCGCGCCCTCTACCAAGAGGCGGTGGTGGAGACCGAGCGGGTGGAACAAAGGTTGAACGAGAGTTTGCCAGCGAAGCAGGAGCAGAGAGAACCGGAACGCCGCGCGAGGCCGCTCCAGCTACGGTCGAATTGGACGCGCGAGAGTTTTCAGCAAGCGGTGCAGCGCGCCCGCGAATACATCTATGCCGGAGATTGCTATCAAATCGTCTTGTCGCAGCGCTTCGTGGTGGATGTGACATCCGACCCGGTGGAGATATACCGTGCGTTGCGCGTACTCAATCCGTCGCCCTATATGTTTTTCCTGCGCTTCGATCGGGAAACGATCATCGGCGCGTCGCCTGAAATGCTCGTGCGTTGCCGCGGACAGCGACTCGATTACCGGCCCATTGCGGGCACGCGCAAGCGCGGCGCGACCGAAGCGGAAGATTGGCTGCTCGGCGAAGAGATGCGCGCCGACGAAAAAGAGGTCGCCGAGCACATGATGCTCGTCGATCTGGGGCGCAACGATCTCGGGCGCGTCGCTGACTTTGGTTCGGTCGAGATCACGGATCTGATGACGATCGAGAAATACTCGCACGTGCAACATCTGGTGACAGGATTGCGCGCTCGCTTGCGCGACGACCTCGACCGTTTCGACGCGCTTGCCTCGTGCTTTCCGGCGGGGACCGTCACGGGCGCTCCCAAAGTGCGTGCCATGCAGATCATCCGCGAACTTGAACCGGACCGCCGCGGCATCTACGCGGGCACGGTCTTTTACGTCGATTACGCCGATAATCTCGATTCCTGCATCGCCATCCGGGCGATGCGCTTGCGGGATGGCCGTGCCGAAGTGCAGGCCGGAGCCGGCATTGTTGCCGACTCCATCCCGGAGCGTGAGTACGAAGAATCGGTCAACAAGGCGAGCGCGCTGCTGCGCGCTATTGAATGGGCCGAGAGCGGTTTGTTGTAATGCTCGGTCGCTTCGCACGGCAGGGCGCATGAAAGCGAAAAGCGCGATGACGATTCGATGGCTAGATCAGCGCGCCTCTCTTCTTCCCACGATTCGCGGGCGGCAAGCTCGCCCGTGCCAGGAAGCAGGGGCGCAGTGTGGCCGATTCGTTCTTCTCGGCGGCGTCATCCTTCTGCTTTCGCTCGTCGGGTGCGCCGCGCGTCCGCCCGTGAAGCCGACGCCCGACACGGCGCGACAAGAGCTTGCGCTGCGCGGGATCTCGTTCAACGAGCGCGAGTTCCTCGACGTGGTTCGCGATGGGCGCGTCGGGATGGTGAAACTCTTTTTGACAGCGGGCATGAATCCCAACGCGCGCGATGAACAGGGAGAGACGGCGCTGGCGGTGGCCACCGCCAAAGATCATCTCGAGATCGTTCGCGCCTTGCTCGAAGCGAAGGCGGACGCCAACCTGACCGGGCGCGATGGCCTGACTCCGCTCATGCGCGCCGTGCGCGACGGCAAGAAGGGGATCGCCCGCGCGCTGCTCGACGGCGGGGCCGACATAAATTCCCGCTCGCCCGTGAACGGCGCGACGGCCCTAATGTACGCCGCTTGGAACGACGATCGAGAGATGCTTCGGATGTTGCTCGACGGCGGCGCGCGCATCGAAGCGCGCGACAACAACGGGCTGACGCCGCTTCACTGGGCTGCTTTCATGGGTAACGTGGAGATGACGCGGACGTTGCTCGACGGCGGCGCCGACGTCAACGCGCGCAACGACGTCAAGGGGACAGCCCTCATGATCGCCGCCGCCAAAGGAAGGATCGATGTCGTGCGGCTCTTGCTGGAGCGCGGTGCCGATCCGCGCCTGCGCGACTGGCGTGGCAAAGATGCCGTTTGGTGGGCCGAGCAGGGCAGGCACCAGGAGATCGCGCAACTGATCAGACAAGCGGCGCGAAAGTCTCCCACTGGATCGCGCCCCACCGGCGCGACCGCTTCGACCAACAGCGCCGGAAGCGAGCACGAGCAGCGAGTTAACGAGTATGATCTTGGTGATCGATAACTACGACTCTTTCACGTACAATTTGGTCCAGTACCTGGGCGAACTCGGCGCGCAGCTCATCGTGCGGCGCAACGACGCGACGACGCTCGACGAGATCGAACGGTTGAGGCCCGAGCGAATCGTCATCTCGCCCGGGCCGGGAACGCCTGATGCGGCGGGCATCACGCTCGACGTGCTCCGTCGCTTCAGTGGGCGCGTGCCGATTTTGGGCGTCTGCCTCGGTCATCAAGCCATCGGGCAAGTCTTCGGCGGGCGCGTTGTGCGAGCGCCGGAGCCCATGCACGGCAAGACGTCGGAAGTGTGTCACGACGGGCGGACGATCTTTCAAGATTTGCCGTATGGTTTTCAGGCCGGACGTTACCACTCACTGATTGTCGAGCGCGCATCGCTGCCTGCTTGCTTGGAGATCTCGGCGACGACGCCGGACGGCATCATCATGGGCTTGCGGCATCGCCAGATGAAGGTCGAAGGCGTGCAATTTCATCCCGAGTCAGCGTTGACCGCAGAAGGCAAACGCCTGCTGGCGAACTTCCTGAAGTTGTGAGTCAGAAGCTGGAAACCGGATCGGCGAGGTTGCAGGCTGAAGCTGTGGAACAGCGTTAGGCTTCGAACACAGGACGATGATGAGTGAGGAACGGACAACGAGTGTCGGGCGTCCGGCTTGGCTGCTGCCAACGCCGCAAAGGCGCGACGAGCCGCCGGCGACCGGAATCAAGGCGCTGCTGTTGCGTCTAATGCGCGGCGAGAATTTGCATCGCGCGGAAGCGGCACAGCTTCTCGATGCGCTGCTCGCCGGCGACGCCACTGATGCGCAGATCGCCGCGGCGCTCGTCGCCTTGGCGGTCAAGGGCGAAACGGTGGAAGAACTCGCCGGGCTGGCCGAAGCGATGCGCGCGCGCGCGGCGCGCATCCGCTCGCGCCACGTCGAGTTCATCGATACAGCGGGCACCGGATCGAGCTACGCCAAGACCTTCAACGTCTCGACGGCGGCAGCGTTCGTCATCGCCGGAGCCGGACTCCCGGTTGCCAAGCATGGGAGCCGGGCGGCGACTTCGCGTTCCGGCAGCGCCGATGTGCTCACAGCGCTCGGCGTCAACGTCGCCGTCGAACCGGAGACGACGGAGCGATGCCTGAACGAAATAGGCATCTGTTTCATGTTCGCGCCGCTTTATCATCGGGCGACGGCGCGCGTCGTCGGCGTGCGGCGCGAGTTGGGTGTGCACACGACCTTCAATCTGCTCGGCCCGTTGACCAACCCGGCGGGCGCGCCGCGTCAAGTCATCGGCGTTTGGCATCCGGGATTGGTCGATTTGATTGCGCGGACCTTGGCGTTGTTGGGAACGAAACGGGCTTGGGTTGTGCATGGGCGCGACGGGCTCGATGAAGTGACGCTCGCCGAGCGGACCATCGTCGCGGAAGCCGCGGATGGCGAAGTGCGGTCGTTCGAGATCGCGCCGGAAGATTTCGGCCTGGCGCGCAGTTCGCTTGACGAGTTGCGCGGCGGAGACGCGCAAGCGAACGCACGCATCATCCGTGACGTGCTCGAAGGTCGAAGGCGTGATGCCGCTCGTTCGCTCGTCATCGCCAACGCCGCCGCTGCGCTCTTGGTCGGCGGTCGCGCGAAAGAGATGCGCGAGGCGGCACGACTTGCCGAAGAGAGCATCGATTCGGGCGCGGCGCTCGGCAAGCTCGAAGCGCTCATCACGGCGACCAACCGAGCGGCGAAGGCTTGAACGCGATGCGCATCTTTCGGCTGGCTGCAGGAG
>CAKZOF010000384.1 GCA_937135995.1 uncultured Pyrinomonas sp. | reverse complement strand
AAAGGCGAATAGCGCTTTGAAAATCGGCTGCAGCATCGAACTGCACGCGGGCGGGCATGTACTCGAACCACGCTTGACTGGCCGCATTGCGCCGGAGCGGATCGGGCGTCGGATTGTCGTCCGGTGCAGTGGCCGCATAGGCGTCGTTGGCGAATTCATGATCGTCCCAGATGACGGCCATCGCGTGCCGTTCGTGGAGCGCTTGGAGGTCTGGATCAGAACGATAGATGCGGTAGAGGGTGCGGTAGTCTTCGAGCGTGGTCGCTTTGACGTTGCCGCTCGGCAGTTGAATCTGCCGATCAGGCAACGGATTCTGGTAGCCTTCGGCGCCTACTGCTTCGTAGATATAATCGCCTAGGTGGACCACCAGATCGATCTCTTCTTGAGCGAGCAGGCGGTAGGCATGGTAATAGCCGCTGGTGTAATCCCCGCAGGTGACGCAACCGAGGCGCAGTGTGGTGAGCGCCGCCGTTTCAGCTGCCACAGTCTTGAATCTACCGACGCGACTGGTATGGCCATCGAGCGTGGTGAAGCGGTAATAGTAGAGCGAACGAGGTTGAAGTTGCCCGTCGAGATCTACTTTGACGACGTTGTCGAAGTCGCGGTAAATCGGGGCATAACCGCGTCGCACGACACGACCGAAGTCAGGGTCGGTGGCCACTTCGAAGAGGACGAACGATCCGCGGCGCAGCGCGGCGAAAGTTTCGGTTGCTGGCGCATCGCGCGCGAAAAGACGCGGGTCGAACTCGTCTTTGCCGATGCCTTGCGCGACTGCCGGATCAACTCTGGTCCACAGGATGGCACCCGTCGGAGTCGGATCGCCGCTGGCGACCGATTGCGGAAAACCTTCGCCGGGACGGTAACGCGGACTGTATGGCCCGTTCGGCTCATCTGCTTGCGCGAACAGCGGCGAGCTGTCAAGTAGTAGATAGGCCGTTCCAGTGAACAGGGCTTTGACAAGCGTGCGTCTCTTTTCGTCCATCATCTTTCTCCGTCAGGGTGGAATGTCCTCGGTTCAGAGCCAAGGGTAGGCGAGCGCCCTTAAAAAGATTTGAAAACGGAGTGAAAGACGAGTTAAATCATCTGGCGCTCGACTCATCCTGCATTCCGGAGAGGACGAAAGATGCGACCACGTCGCTTCAATCGATGGAGCAGCAGAACTCGCCACATCACCTCGCGCAATGGTTGGCAGAACGTGCGCCGAGCTGCGAGGCGCGCGCGCGGTAAAGTGGCCTTCGGGTGTTTGCTGATCTGCCTGCTCGTCGGGCCAGTCTGCCAGTCGGCGTCGGGGCAAAAGCAGAACTGGCGTTTGCCCAAGCTCAAAGTGAGCGACAACCACCGGTTCTTGGTTGCTGAAGACGGCCGTCCCTTTTTCTGGCTTGGCGATACGGCATGGGAGCTATTTCACCGCCTCACGCGCGAGGAAGCGGCACGTTATCTAGACAATCGCGCCGCGCTCGGTTTCACCGTGGTGCAAGCGGTCGTCCTTGCTGAACTGGACGGGTTGCGGACGCCCAACGCATACGGTCATCTCCCGCTGGTGGACGACGATCCGACCCGCCCAGCGGTGCGTGCCGGGCCGCGCAACGACTACTGGGATCACGTCGATGAGGTCGTGCGCATGGCCAACGAGCGTGGTATCTACATCGGCATGCTTCCAACGTGGGGCGACAAATGGAACAAGAAGTGGGGTGTCGGGCCGGAGATCTTCACGCCGGAGTCGGCCGAACGGTATGGCGAGTGGCTTGGGCGTCGTTACCGTGATGCCGGGATCATCTGGATTTTAGGCGGCGACCGTCCGGTTGAAAACGACACGCATCGCGAGATCATCAGGCGCATGGCGCGCGGGCTAAGGCGTGGCGATGGCGGTGCTCACTTGATCACGTTCCATCCAATGGGCGGTCAGGGATCGGCCCAACTCTTTCATGATGAACCGTGGCTCGATTTCAACATGCGCCAGAACGGACACGGTGCCGAGTTCGGCGGGCGTTACGATCAGACGGCGGTGGATTACCGCCGCACGCCACCGAAACCAGTGCTTGATGGCGAACCGATCTACGAAGATCATCCGATCAATTTCGACGCTGCCCGGCAAGGCTTCTCGGTGGCTGCCGACGTGCGGCGCGCGCTTTACTGGGATCTGTTCAGCGGCGCCTTTGGTCACACCTATGGCCATCATGCCGTTTGGCAGATGTTCGCGCCGGGAAGGGAACCGATCAACAATCCTTTGCTCGCTTGGTTCGACGCCATCAACCAGCCGGGCGCAGCGCAGATGCGCCATGCGCGTGCTTTGTTGCAATCGCGCCCCTTTCTATCTCGCATTCCGGATGACACCATCATAGTACCCGA
>CAKZOF010000383.1 GCA_937135995.1 uncultured Pyrinomonas sp. | reverse complement strand
TGCTGCTCGGTGAACGCCAATCCGCCGCCGCCCGTTCCCAGCACGATGCCGAAAGCGCGACGCTCAGCTAGGTCGAGGTCCGTCGGCTGAAGCCGCGCGTCGGCTAGCGCTTCGCGCGCTGCGGCCAGCGCAAGCGGCACCGTGCGTGCCACGTGCCGTCGGTCGCGCGGCGCCAGCTCTCGCTCCCAGTCGAAACCGCGCACGTCGGCAGCGATCTTCACCGGAGACGAAGAGACATCGAAGCTTTCGATGCGCCGCACGCCGCTTGTGCCTGCCAGCAACGCGCGCCAGAAAGCTTCGCGCCCGATGCCGATGGGCGTAACGCACCCGATGCCTGTGATTACGACGCGGCGCACCCCTTTGAATTTCCGCAACATTACCGTATTCGCCTCGATCCGCCGTTTCCGAAGAGACAAAGAGACCTGTTTTCATGTCGCGCGTATGGCGGCGGATTATCAATCTTTGTCCCGCTCACACGCCCTCGAATGTCTCGTTTAGCGTCGAGCATAGCACGAGGCGGAAGACGTTGCGAAGCGCGCCCGAACTCGTCGGCTGGGCCAGCTTGTGATGAGGTGCAAACCAAGAGAGCAGCCTCGGCCCGACAAGACCGCGCCGCGCTCGGTTCGGCGAATTTGCCCGCCTTTCCGCGCTCGTGTTACGATGGTTCTCTTCGTCGTCAACGCCGGTTCGAAACCGGCTTCACGCACCGCGAGATGTTGGAACAAGTTCGCAAGACGCGCCTTCCCAACGGCATCATCGTGTTGACCGAACGCATGCCGGGCGTTCGTTCAGCCACCATCGGAGTCTGGATCCGACGCGGGTCGCGCCATGAACCGGCGGAACTGAACGGTATCTGCCACTTCATCGAACACGCCGTCTTCAAGGGGACCGAACGTCGAACGGCGCTCGACATCGCTATCGAATCGGATCGCTTGGGCGGCCACTTGGACGCTTACACGACGCACGAACTGACAGGCTTTTCGATGAAGGTCGTCGATGCAGCCATCGGTCAAGCGCTGGACCTGCTGGCCGACATCGTCGCGCGACCGCGTTTTGATCCGGACGATCTGGCGACCGAACGCCGCGTTATCCTCGAAGAGATCAAGATGGTCGAGGATACGCCCGAAGAGCTTCTCGCCGAACTCTTCAACGCCGCCTTTTTCCCGGATCACCCGTTGGGCCGTCCCATCGAAGGGACGCCAACCACGGTCAACAGCTTCGACCGCGAGCGTACCATCGCCTTTCACCGGCACGGCTATGCGACGCACAACATCGTCGTTGCCGCTGCTGGCAACGTCGAACACGAGGCAATCGTCGAGATGGCAGCCCGAGCGTTCGCCGCCCACTCAGCAGCAGCGCCACCGGCAGTGGGCGAGAAAGCGCCCATCGTGGCCGCGCCCATCGTGATCGAACGCAAGCGCGATCTGGAACAGGCTCATATGATCTTGGCCGCGCCGTGGCCCGCGGCAACGAGCGACGACCGCTTTGCCGCCAGCCTGCTCGTATCGATTTTGGGTGGCGGAACATCGAGCAGGCTCTGGCAAGCGATTCGCGAAGAGCGCGGTCTGGCCTATTCCGTGGGCGCGGCCGCCAGTGCGTTCAGCGACGTCGGCATGTTCCAAATCTACGCTGGCACGTCGCCGAACCAACTCGACGAAGTGCTGGAGCTGTCGCTCGTCGAACTACGCCGCGTCGTGCGCGAGCCTGTGGGCGAGGACGAACTGCGGCTGGTCAAAGATCAGGCGATTGCGTCCATTCTGCTCGCGCTCGAGTCATCGAGCATGCGGGCTGGCACGTTGGCCCGCCAAGAGATCATCCACGGACGTCGCATTCCGCCCGAAGAGACCATTGCGCGCATCGAAGCCGTGACGCCCGAAGACCTACAGGAACTGGCGCAGCGCGCCTTTCGCACGGAAGCGCTCGGCTTCGGCGCGCTCGGCAACTTGAACGGCTTTCGCGTCGATCGGGCGCGATTGGAGATCTGACGGCGAACTTTTCCATGCGTTTCACCATTCTAGGCAGCGGTTCGACCGGCAACGCGATCGTCGTTTCGCACGACCGGACGCACGTGCTCATCGATGCTGGGTTGAGCGCGCGCGAGACGTTTCGCCGCCTGATCGAAGTCGGATGCGATCCCGGTCGGCTCGCTGGCGTCGTCGTCACGCACGAACACGCCGACCACGCCAGCGGCTTGCGCGTGTTGCTCAAAAGCCTCCGCTGTCCGGTCTACATCACCGAAGCGACGCGCCAAGCCTACATCGCTGAACGCCGCAACGTATCGTCGGACGAACCGAAGAAACGGGCCGAAGCGCTGCGTGACCGCCTCGAATTGATCCGTTCGGACCAGCATTTCTGCATCGGTGAACTCGATTTCTACCCGTTCAACGTGCCGCACGATGCTGTGGACCATTTCGGGCTGAACATCGCCTGCCAGGGGGCGCGCATCGCGCTGCTGCTCGATTGCGGTCATATCACAACGCTCGTGCGCGAACGACTCCGCGAGTGCGCGGCCATTGTCATCGAGTCGAACCACGACCGCGACATGCTCCGCGCCTGCACGGTCTATCCGTGGGAACTGAAACAACGCATCATGTCGCGCACGGGCCACCTCTCGAACGCGGCGGTGGCCGAATGGCTGCGCGACGGGTTCGACGGCACGGCCTCGCACATCGTGCTTGCGCACCTTTCACAAAGGGCGAACAACCCGCATGTGGCGCGCATCGCGGCGGAGACGGCGTTGGCCGCGCGCGGCTCGCTCTTTCAACCGCAGACCAAGATCATCGTCTCGTCGGCCAAAGACCCGACGCCGTGGATCGAGATTTGACGAAAGGTGCATCCAAAGTCAGCGCAACAGACGGTTCGCTCAAAGCCTGCGCGTCGAAGGGCACGACGCCTTGAATCGAGCGAACGCGCGCGAGACCTGAACCGGAGACGAAGCGACCGATGATCCCGCGTTACACCCTTCCCGAAATGGGCGCGCTCTGGTCCGAAGAGAACAAGTTTCGCAAGTGGCTCGAAGTCGAACTGGCCGTTTGCGACGTCCACGCCGAAATGGGAACCATCCCCCGCGACGCCGCTGCCGAGATCCGCGCCCGTGCGCGCACGGACGTCGCGCGGATCCACGAGATAGAAAAGACCACCGACCACGATCTCATCGCGTTTACGACCGCGATCGCCGAACAGGTCGGCGACGCGGCGCGCTTTCTCCATTATGGACTAACCTCTTCGGATGTAGTGGACACAGCCAACGCGCTCTTGCTGCGCGACGCGTGCGATCTGCTGCTGGCGAAAACGGATGGCTTGCTGGAAGTCTTTCGCCACCGCGCCTTCGAGTTCAAACACACGCCACAGGTCGGCCGCACGCACGGCGTGCATGCCGAACCGACTTCGTTCGGGTTGACCTTCGCTCTCTGGTACGACGAGATGCGCCGCAACCGAGCGCGGCTTGAACGCGCGCGCGAAACGGTCGCAGTCGGCAAGATCAGCGGCGCCGTCGGTGCTTTCGCCCATCTCGATCCGGAAGTGGAAGAGCGCGTCTGCGCGCGCTTGGGCCTTCGGCCCGCGCCTGTCTCCACTCAGATCATCCAACGCGATCGCTACGCCGAATATTTGACGACGCTCGCCATCATCGCCGCCTCGCTCGAAAAGTTCGCGCTTCAGGTACGCCACTGGCAACGGACCGAAGTGCGCGAGGCGGAAGAACAGTTCAAGCGCGGCCAGAAGGGATCGAGCGCCATGCCGCACAAGCGCAATCCCATCCTCGCAGAAAGGATCTGCGGGCTGGCACGCGTCGTGCGCGCCAATTCGCTGGCCGGTCTGGAGAACGTCGCCCTCTGGCACGAACGCGACATCTCGCATTCATCCGCCGAGCGCGTGATCCTTCCGGATTCGTCCATCGCGCTCGATTACATGCTCGACCGCAGCACCAAGCTGTTCGCTGGACTGGTGGTCTATCCCGACAGGATGCTCGAGAACTTACAGGCGACGCGCGGACTCATCTTCAGCGGCCAACTGCTCCTCGCGCTGACGCAAGCTGGCGTCAGCCGCGAGACGGCCTACGAGTGGGTGCAGCGCAATGCGATGAAGACGTGGGACCAGGGCGGAGATTTCCGCTCGCACGTGCTCGAGGACGAAGAGATCGCCAAGCACCTTTCGCGCGAACAGATCGAGCGAATCTTCTCGCTCGACGCCTATCTACGCAACGTCGATCGCGTCTTCGATCGCGTCTTCGGGCGCACCGAATGACACAGGGCGCATCACTTGCTCGCGATCTGCTCGGCCATATCGCCGATCACCGGGAGCTTGAAACGCTGCCCTTGGTACGCTTTGATCAAACAATAGAGCCAAGCGGCGAAGAACAGCAGCGCCAAAAGCAAGCCGCCGAGGCTGAAGAGCGCGCCAAGCGCCCAAGAGAAAGAGCTGACGACAATCACCATGAAGTTGAAGGCGATGCTAATGATGATCGCCGCGACCCCAAATAGAATCGACTGCATGGCATGGTAACGGACGAACCGGCTCTGCTTTTCGATGACGTAGAAGATGATCCCGGTTAACGGGCTGACCACATAAGCCAGCAACGCGGCGATGTTCGATTCCAAGCCGGTGCTCGATTTCTCTTCGTACGGACCGCCGTACATCGGCTGTGGGTTCTGCATTTCGAGTCTCTCCTCGTGCGTGATGATCTCTTCGGCGAGGCGAGCGAAAGTTGCGGGCATTTCGGCGAAGCGCAAGCGGCATTTGACCTTCGTCGTTCCCCGCCGCGGCGAGGCGTGCGCGAAGCAGTGTGGCGTCCAACTCGATTCCGGAATCTCGACCGGCGGACGCTTGGAACGGCAAGGATTTTATTCGACAATACGGCCGAAGGCAATGAAACGCGCGCAAATTTTTGCGCCGATCACAAGCGTTGGAAAGGGTTGCCAAAAGGGATGAAGGCAAAAGTATTCGTCACGCTCAAAGAGGGCGTACTTGATCCGCAGGGGAAAGCGATTCAGCATTCGGTCGAGCTGCTGGGCTGGCGCGGAGTAGCGGACGTTCGGCAAGGGAAGTATTTCGAAATCGTGCTGGACCAATCGCTCGGTGTCGAAGAGGCGCGCGCGCTCGTCGAGCGTTTGGCGAGCGAGGTGCTATCCAATCCGGTCATCGAAGATTACCGCGTTGAAATCGAGGCAGTATGAAATTCGGAGTCATCGTCTTTCCCGGATCGAACTGCGATCACGACGCCTACCACGTCATCTCGAAACACGTCGGGCAGCCGGTGGACTTCATCTGGCATCGCGAAACGGACCTGAGTTCGTACGACGCGGTGATCATTCCGGGCGGCTTCTCTTACGGCGATTACCTGCGCGCTGGGGCGCTCGCCCGGTTTTCGCCCGTGATGCAATCCGTGCGCAAGTTCGCTGCGCACGGG
>CAKZOF010000382.1 GCA_937135995.1 uncultured Pyrinomonas sp. | reverse complement strand
TGTATGGAAGAATGATTCACGCTCTGGACGGCGGCACAAAGCTTTTGCCTTACAGCGGGCGCCAAGGACGAACAAAGTATTTTCCGACCTGTCGTTCAAACAGATAAGCGTGATTATAAACTTTTAATCGAACGATCCCAGCCAGATGTTTGATTCCTGTTTCTTTATCGAATAATAAACAAAACGATTGTCGGGCGAGACGGTGGCGCGCGCATCTCTGATGCTCGTCTTGATGTCGGAGATAGCGCTCGTGATTCCGGCCAGCATCCCCGTGCGGTTTTCGGTGATCGCCACGAGCTTGACTGGATAGACGGCGGATTCGGCGCGACCGGCCCATTCGACCTCGACGATGCGCTCCGGGTTAGCCATCAACTGTTGAACGTTACGGCAATGGCGCGCGTGCACGACGACGCCCTTGCCGCGCGTGATGTAACCGACGATCTCTTCCCCGTAGATCGGGTTGCAACAGCGTGCTCGCGTGATCAACAGATCGTCCACGCCGCGCACCGCGATGGCGTCGTCGCCCATGCGCATCAACCGCTTGACCGCTTGGACGCCTTCACGCACGCTCGTCTTGAGCTTCGATTCTTTGCGCTCCTCGAGTTCGGCGAACTTTTCCGGGCCCAAGTATTTCGCCAGCACGTTGCGCGGCACCAATTTGCCGTAACCGATGGCGGCCAGCAGGTCTTCGACGCGCCCGTAGCCGTACTCGTTGGCGACGCGCTTGAACTCGCCGTCCGCGTCGGCGAGCAACTTCTTGATTGACAGCTGGAAGCGCGAAGCCTCTTTCTCGAGCAATTTGCGTCCGATCTCGATCGATTCGGCCCGCTGCTGCTCGGCCACCCAGTGGCGTATGCGGCTGCGCGCCCGCGACGTGACGACAAAGGTCAACCAATCGCGACTCGGATGCGCGTTGGGCGAAGTGATGATCTCGACGACGTCACCGTTCTGAATCTGCGTGCGCAGTGGCACCATGCGCCCATTGATGCGCGCGCCCGTGCAGGTGTGGCCGACTTCGGAGTGGATGGCATAGGCGAAATCCACCGGCGTCGCGCCGCGCGGAAGCTGAATCACCTTGCCTTTGGGCGTGAAGGCGTAAACATCTTTCGGGTAGAGGTCGAGTTTAAGCGACTCCAAGAAGTCGCGCGAATCTTTGACCTCTTGCGTCCACTCGATGAGCGAGCGCAACCACTGAAAAGCTTGATCGTCTTCGTGCGCGCCGCGTCGTCCTTCCTTGTACTTCCAGTGCGCGGCGACGCCCTCTTCGGCGATGCGGTGCATCTCTTCGGTGCGGATCTGCACCTCGAAAGGCTGGCCTTCGTCGCCGATCACCGAGGTGTGAAGCGACTGGTAGAGGTTATCGCGCGGCGTCGCGATCCAATCTTTGATCCTGCCGGGAATCGGTCTCCACGTATTGTGGATCACGCCGAGCGCGGCGTAGCAGTGGCGTATTTCGTTGCCGGGCGTGATGATGCGCGCCGCGACCAAGTCGTAGACCTGATCGAGGTCGGCCCGCTGCCGCTTGAGCTTCTTCCAGATCGAATAGAGACGCTTGACGCGCCCTTCGACACGCACGAAAGGGATTTCGGCCTCCGTCAACTTCTCTTCAATGCGCGCTTTGACTCGGTTCAGAAAAGCCTCATGCTCGGGCCGCCGTTGCTCCAACTGTTCGGCCAGCGCGTTGTAGTCTTCCGGGTGAAGATGCTTGAAGGCGAGATCCTCGAGTTCACCGCGCAAACGTCCCATGCCGAGACGGTGCGCGATGGGCGCGTAGATGTCGAGCGTCTCCTGCGCGATGCGTTGCCGTTTCTCAGGCGGCAAGTAGTGAAGCGTGCGCATGTTGTGGAGGCGGTCGGCCAGCTTGACGAGCACGACGCGCACGTCGTCCACCATCGCCAAGAGCATCTTGCGCACGTTTTCGGCCTGCCGCTCTTCGCGCGAAGCGTGGCTGATCTGCGCGATCTTGGTCACGCCATCCACCAGATGGGCGACCTCTTCACCGAAGTATTGCCGGATGGTGTCGAGATCGACCAGCGTATCTTCGACCACATCGTGGAGCAACCCGGTGGCAACCGATACCTCGTCGAGCCGTAGCTCCGCGAGGATGTTGGCAACTTCCAGTGGATGAATGAGATACGGTTCGCCCGAAGCGCGCGTTTGCCCGCGGTGGTGCAGCGCAGAGAAGAAGTAAGCGCGGCGTAAGAGGTCGAGATCGGCCTGCGGGTGGTTCTGACGGACTTTTTCGATGACGTCTCCGATGCGAATCATACAACGGGGCGCGAGGGCCGACAAACCCTTGGATGTTCGGGGCCGACCCGAAGTTTACACCGAGGCGCGTCGCTTACAAAAAATGATAGGCGAGGGTCGACCGCAAAGTCGAGCCTCGCCCATGCGACAGGGACTGGTGCGCGAGCCCTTCAACTCGCCTTTTGCGCGGGTGACTTTTTGGCCTCCGCTTCGCGTCGGCGTCGCGCCTCTTCGTTCAGCTTGAGCGTCATCGCCTGCGCTTCCTGATACTGCTTATCGTATTGCGCCCGTTTCTCGGCGTTGCCTTCCATCTCCGCGAGCTTAACCATTTCAAGCAATAGGTTGGTCTTGTAGGACCACGCCGATTCGCTGTTCGGATTGAGTTCGATCGCTTTGTTGATCAACTCCAGCCCCTTGGCGACGCACTGCTGCGCGCGCTCGAAATCGGCT
>CAKZOF010000381.1 GCA_937135995.1 uncultured Pyrinomonas sp. | reverse complement strand
CGCCGTCGCTGGTCGCCGCCAACGTCCCCGATGCGCCGACGATGCTTGCGTTGTGGGCCGTCGGCGGCGTCGTATCGTTCATCGGCGCGCTGTGCTATGCCGAGTTGGTGACGACCTATCCGAACGCTGGTGGCGATTACCATTACTTGAATCGCGCTTACGGTTCAGCCGCATCGTTTCTGTTCGTCTGGGCGCGCATGGCTGTGATCCAGACGGGTTCCATTGCGCTGCTCGCTTTCGTCGTCGGCGATTACGCCTCGCAACTCATCTCCTTGGGCGCACATTCCTCGGCTGTTTACGCGGCGGCGGTGGTGGTGATCTTGACGGCGCTCAACGCCGCGGGCGTACATCATGGACGGCGGGCACAGAATCTGCTGACGGCCACCGAAGTCGGCGGCCTGCTGCTCGTCATCGGCGCTGGGCTTGCGCTCGCCGCGCCGGCGGGCGTCGCCGCCGGTGGCGCGGCAAATCAGCCCGGCACGGGCGCCATTGGACTGGCGATGGTCTTCGTCCTGCTGACCTACGGCGGTTGGAACGAAGCGGCCTATGTGTCGGCCGAAGTGCGCGGCACGCGCCGTCTCGTCTGGGCCTTGTTCGTCAGCATCGGCGCGATCACGGCGCTCTACCTGTTGGTCAATTTCGCTTACTGGCGCGGTCTTGGCCTGAGCGGCATGGCTGGTTCCGACGTAGTCGCCGCCGACTTGATGAAGCGTGCCGTGGGCGATGGAGGGGGGCGGCTGATCAGTCTGCTCATCGCGCTTTCAGCCTTGACTTCGGCCAACGCGACGGTGATCACAGGCGCGCGCGCCGCCTACGCCGTCGGGCGCGACTACGCGCTCTTTGCGGCACTGGGCCAGTGGAACCGGCGAACCGAAACGCCGGTCAACGCGCTGGTCGCGCAAGGAGCCGTAGCGTTGGCGCTGGTCCTCTTCGGCGCGGCGACGCGCGACGGGTTCACGACCATGGTCGAGTACACAGCTCCGGTCTTCTGGGTCTTCTTTCTATTGACTGGCGTGGCGCTTTTCGCGCTGCGCTTCAAGGATGCCGGGCGCGCGCGCCCCTTCGCCGTGCCGCTCTACCCGGTGATGCCGTTACTTTTCTGTTTCTCTTGTGGTTACATGCTCTACGCGAGCGTGCGCTATGCCGGACTGGGCGCCGCGGTCGGCATCGCGATTTTGGTTCTGGGAGTGCCGGTTTGGTGGCTGGCGCGCATGTCTGCACGCCAAAGGATTGATCAGGAGGCTTTTCATGAAGGAAGAGAAGGTTGATCTTCAACGAAACGCGAAGCGTTCGCCAAAGAGACTGGCCGCCACGCTCGGCGTGTTGGCCGGACTCGTTCTGTGTGGCATCGTCATCGGACAGCGTTTGCCGTCGTGGTCGTTGTCGTCTTCGACGCAGCAGAAGCCTGCGCTCGACGTGCCATACGTCCCGACGCCGCCGGAAGTGGTCGATGAGATGTTGCGCATGGCTGCGGTGACCAAAGACGATGTGGTTTACGATCTCGGTTGCGGCGATGGGCGCATCGTCATCGCGGCGGCGAAGAAGTACGGCGCGCGCGGTGTAGGTGTGGACATCGATCCGCAACGCATCAAGGAAGCGAACGAGAACGCGCGCAAAGAGGGCGTGACCGATCGCGTCAAGTTCATTCAGCAAGACTTGTTTCAGACCGATTTGAGCGAGGCGACGGTGGTGACGCTTTATCTTCTACCCGACATCAACCTCAAACTCCGTCCCAAACTCTGGCGCGAGCTGCGACCGGGCGCGCGCGTCGTCTCGCACGCTTTCACCATGGGTGATTGGGAGCCGGAACGCACGGCCAATGTCGATGGGCGCATGGTCTATTTCTGGACTATTCCGTCCAAAAAGACTGGCGGCAACACGGGCGCCAAGCCGTAGAAAGAGGCGCCAAGTCGTCATGCTCTTTGTCGGCGAGATTGCGACTCGCTCCTGTACCTATGGCGTTTCGAGTTACCGAGCGCTGACGAAAAGGGACCAACCACTACCCATTGTAGATCATGCACAACGTGTAGTGGTTCGTCCACTTAATCTTCAAGCAAGTCGCAACTGCTTCCGACGTCGGGAAGGTTACCCATCGTGCCTAGCTTGGCGTCGGGAGATGCTTGCTCAGCCACTTTGCGTGAGGATGTAAAGACGCAGCCTGCGGCGGGTTGGCAACGACTTTGCCTTTTGGTGCGGCGAGACTCTCATCCGTTAGCGGGGATTCGGATCCGTGGTCTGTTTCAGATCAAGGCGGAAGCGAAAAGCCGAATCAACCGCGCGGCACGCGATAACCGCGGCGCGTGCGTACAACCACTTCTGGGCGGGCGACCTTGACCTCGATGGTGCGCCAGCGTCCATCGCGCGCGCGATTGGTTGGTCGGTAGGCGAGCGTGTATTGCTTGCCGAGTTCTTCGACGATGCTGGCGAAGGCGTCGCGCAGCGCTTGACCGCCGGGCGTCGAGATGTAGCGCCCGCCGGTTTTGTTGGCGAAGTTGCGCAAGGCGCTGGCGGCCGATTGTCTTTCGGGCGAAGGCCGGTCGAGCGCAGCCATGTCGACGGCGTAGATGGTCGCTTGCGCGGCGAGCGCGGCGTCAAGCGCCTTTTCAGCCGAAGCGCGACTGTGTGTATCGGCGCCATCGGAGAGAACGACGATGGCGCGTCTTTTTTCGGGTCGCTGGGCGAGATCGCGCGCCGCGCG
>CAKZOF010000380.1 GCA_937135995.1 uncultured Pyrinomonas sp. | reverse complement strand
CCCGTTCTCGCCATGTCGAACGGCGGAAGAAGCGCACCGGAGGCGACGCCGTCGGGCTCGATCTGTTAACATAGCCTGCGTCCTGTTCTCTTGAAGTTTCACGCACGAGGGAGAAGATCGAGCCAAGCATGAAACGTGGAATCTTCGCTGCGGCGCGCAAGGCTGGCTGCTTGCGTGGCGACAAGCGGCGCACGCCTTCAGCGATTGTATGCGCGTCGCTTGCGTTCTTCATTATGGCAATCATCGCCGATGGGACCAACGGTCAGAGCGAATCGCCCGCGGTGCCGAGCCAGTGGCAAACGCACGCCGAAAGGACTGCCTACCGCGAGACGCCGCGTTATGCCGAGACAGTAGCCTTCAGCCAGCGGCTGGACCAAGCTTCCGACTGGATCCTCTTCACCTCGTTCGGCGAAAGCGGCGAGGGGCGCGCGCTCCCGCTGCTCATTGTAGACAAGGACGGCGCGTTCACGCCCGAGGCCGCCAGACGCGCTGGCAAAGCTGTGGTGCTCATCCAAGCCTGTATCCACGCGGGCGAATCGGATGGCAAGGACGCGGGGCTTGCTCTATTGCGTGACATCGCCATCACGAAGACGCGAGCCGCCCTCGCCGACCGCGTCGTCTTGCTCTTCATCCCGATCTACAACGTAGATGGGCACGAACGCTTCGGCCCGTACAACCGGATCAACCAGAACGGACCGGCCGAGATGGGCTGGCGTGCGACCTCTGCCGGATTGAACTTGAACCGCGATTACATCAAAGCCGATGCGCCGGAGACGCGCGCCTGGCTGCGCTTATGGAATCGCTGGCAGCCGGACCTGTTTATCGACTGCCACACCACGGACGGGGCTGATTTTCGCTACAACGTCACATATCAGTTCGAACAGCATGAGAACGCGCCTCCAGCGACGCGCCGTTGGATGCAAGATGTCTTCGAGCAGCGCGTCGTGCCGGCGGCAGAAGCAGCGGGCAACTTGCTTTCACCTTACGTCGTCTTGCACGACGACCTCGATCCGAGCAAAGGCGTCGATGCCTTCATCTCGACGCCACGTTTCGCTACCGGATACGTGCCGCTGGCGCGCAACCATCCGGCGTTGTTGATCGAGACGCACATGCTGAAGCCGTATCGCTCGCGTGTGCGCGGAACTTATGACCTGTTGCGCTTCATGCTCGAAGAAGTGAATCGCGACCCTGAAAGTTTGCGCCGCGCGGCGCGCGAGTCGGATGAAGAGGCCGCTTCGTGGGGAAAGAGCTACGATCCGCAGCGAAAGGTGGCGCTCGAAGTGCGCGCCACCGACGAAGCGACGCCGATCGTCTTCAAAGGCGTTGCCTACCGGCGTGAGTTGAGCGAAGTTTCGGGGACGTTGCGCGTCATCTACGGCACCGAACCGCTCGACATGCGGATTCCTTTCTACAACCGCGCGCGCACGAGCTTGGCCGTCGCTCCGCCGCTCTGCTACATCGTGCCGCCGCAATGGCGGCAGGTCGCCGAATTACTCATCGTGCACGGCGTCAGGTTTTCGCGGCTAGCCGAGCCAGCGACGCTCGAGGTCGAATCCTATCGTTTCCGCAACGTGAAATGGGCCAGCGCTTCGTTCGAGGGACGAGTGCTGGTTTCGTTCGACGCGGAGCCGATCACGGAGCGGCGCACCTTTCCCGCCGGTTCGATCGTAGTGCCGCTGGCGCAGCCAGCCGCTCGCTTGATCATGCACTTGCTGGAGCCAGCGGCGCCCGATTCGCTTGTACGTTGGGGGTTCTTCAACGCGATCTTCGAACAAAAAGAGGATGGTGAAGAGTACGTGCTCGAAGCGCTCGCACGGCGCATGATGGATGCTGATCCGAAGCTGAAGGCGGAGTTCGAGGATCTACTAATCAAAGACAAGAACTTTGCCGCCGACCCGCGAGCTCGTCTGCGGTTCTTCTATCAGCGTTCGCCGTACTGGGACGCGCAACTGAACGTTTATCCGGTCGCGCGCGTCGTTTCTTCGGCGAACTTGCGTCTGGTTGATGGTCCGTGATCGCTGGGCGCGGTTCACAGCTCGGCGATCACGAACCATGCTCGTTGGCTAAACAGCGCGGCGTCCGGTCACCAAATTGATGATCAGAACCACTAGGGCGATGACGAGCAGCAGGTGGATAAGCCCACCGACCGTCACTTTGGTGATGACTCCGAGAAGCCAGAGCACCAACAAGACAACCAAAATCGTCCACAACATCTTTCGGTCTCCTTTATCAAGGCTTGCCGGTGGCGGCAAGCGTTCTCCCGTGCCTCTTCAAGACGGTGAGAGCAACGGGCGTGCCAGGAGGGGACAATGGTTCGAGGCTCCTTTTTCGTTCCGTATTTTCCGCTTTTCTCGCCCCAAGCAGTGCGCACCGTAGCTCTGGCTTGTACGAAAACGCCCGGGTGAAGTTCGAGCGATGTCTTGATTTAGAGCGGAACCCTGCTGCTCGCTCACCAACACTGCCAAGGCCTCTCGCGTGGCGATTGCGAACTCGCTGTTGGCCCGGCCGGTGGGTTGCCAGTTAAGTTGCTACGGACTTCGCCCGCGCCCGGGCCGAGCCGGTGGTGCTTGATTCCAGCGCTGTTCCTTTGTAACTTTGAACATCGTCTCGGAAAAGTTCCGCACGCATGTCATACCCTAGCGCGTCGCGTTTGGAACTGCCCATTCTGCAAGAACTCGTCGCCACAGGCGGGGCGGAACGAGTGCGCTTCCTTTACGAGCGTCTGACCGGTTACTTCCCGCAGTTGACACTTGTCGAAGGCGAAGCGGGGAGTTTGGCGGATCGACGTTGGCGCCGGTTGGTGCAGCGCGCGGGCGAAGCGCTCGTCGAAAGGGGCGAGATCGAACGGCGGCGCGGGCAGTGGACGATCACCGACGCCGGACAGCAGCGCGTTCGCGAAGAAGCGGCACGGTTCGACTTCGACGAGGCCCGGCGCGCGTCGTCCATCCAGACGCGCCCGCTCACGCACGCGGAGGCGCAGCAGATGTTGATGGAGATCGGGGCGATTCTAGGCTACCATGCCGAAGCCGAGTGCGAGGGCTACGATGTCGTGTGGCGCGCCGAGGCGGCGAGCCCGCGCATAAGCCACGTCTTCGAGGTGCAGCGGCGCGGCAACATCGATAGCGCGCTAGCGCGACTCAAGCGCGCTTACGATGCACAGCGCTCGCGTCCATTTCTCGTCGTCGCAAGCGAGCGCGACACCGCGTCGGCGAGGCGCAGCTTGAGCGCCGCGCGCCACGGGGCTTTTCGCGAGATCGGACGCGCGACGACGATCTTGAGTTTCGAGCAGGTTCGACGCTTGCACCGCGCGCTGTCAGAGGTGCGCGACCTTTTGCCGGCGCTCTTCGAGCGCTGATGGCGGCGGGCGACCGAGCGAAGTACGCGATCGAGATGACGACGGCCACACCACCGCTGCGCAAGCAGTATCTCGAAATCAAGAGGCGGCACAAAGACGCGCTGCTTCTTTTTCGCATCGGCGATTTCTACGAAGCGTTCGACGACGACGCGCTCACGCTCGCGCGCGAGTTGGACATCGTCCTCACATCAAAACCGATGGGCAAGCACCTGCGCGTGCCGCTGGCCGGCATCCCGCACCAGAGTCTCGAAAGGCATCTGGCGACGCTCATCGGGCGCGGCTACCGCGTCGCCATCTGCGAGCAGTTGGAAGAAGCTCCCGCCAAGGGCAAAAGGTTGATCGCGCGTGACGTGGTGCGCATCGTTACACCCGGCACCGTCATCGAGCCCGGATTGCTCGAAAGCAAAGCGAACAATTACTTGGCCGCTTACGTGGCCGACGAGCGACGCGCTGGCATCGCTTACGCGGACGTTTCCACCGGAGATTTCGCCGCCACCGAGATCGATCTCGGTGGCGCCGTGGCTGAACTGCAACGCATCTCGCCCGCCGAAATCTTGATCGCGCGAGACCAGCCTTTTCCGCAGACCGAAACGCCGGGATTCGTCATGCGTTTGGATGCTGCGCTCTTCGACTCGTTGGAGTTGCTTCGCCATTTTGGCGCGCGCACGCTACGCGCTTTCGACCTCGAGGACGCGCCGCTTGCCGCGCGCGCCGCTGGCGCCATCCTCGCCTATTTGCGCGACACGCAATCGGTCGCCATCGACCACTTGACGCGCTTGCGGCGTTACGATGCGGACAACTTCATGACGCTCGACCCGCAGACCGTGCGCGCGTTGGAGATATTCGAGAGCACGACGGCCGATTCCACGCTGCTCGCGCTGCTCGACCGCACGCGCACGCCGATGGGCGGAAGACTGCTGCGCCGGTGGTTGCGCCAGCCCTTGCTCGATGTCGCCGAAATCATCCGCCGACAGAGTTACGTCGAATGGTTCATCGAACACGCGACGCTCGCTACGGTGCATGACCTAGAGCGCCTTTCGGCGCGCGCCCGCTCGGCTTCTGCTACGCCGCTCGAGCTTCTTTCGCTGGCTCAGAGTCTGGAAGCGGTGCCGCGCGTGCGGGCCGTGTTGCAACGAGAACGAAGGCGCTTCGCACCGGTGCTCGCCGCTTTGCCTGAATGCCGGGCGGCGGTGGAGACCATTCGGCGCGCCATTTCGGACGAGATGTTGCAGACGGGGCGCGGAGCCAATGTGATCCGCGAGGGCTTTTCAGAAGAACTGGACCAGTTGCGTGCGCTACTGCGCGACGGCCAGCGCTACCTGAGCGAGTTGGAGGCGCGCGAACGGGCGCGCACTGGTATCAAGAGCCTGCGCGTTGGATACAACAAGGTCTTCGGCTACTACATCGAGGTGACGCGCCCGAACCTGCATCTGGTGCCCGCCGACTACACGCGCAAACAGACGCTGGTCAACGCCGAGCGTTTCGTGACGCTGGAACTCAAAGAGTACGAGACCATGGTCGTGCGCGCCGAAGCGCGCATCGAGGAACTGGAGACGAGCCTCTTCCGGCGAGTGTGCGCCGCCGTCGGCAACGCGCGCGAAGAGATCATGGCCGCTGCTTCGGCGCTCGCTCAACTCGACGCGATCGCCGCGCTGGCCGAAGTCGCTGTGGAGTACGGTTACGTTCGCCCGCGCGTCGTCGAGGGGCGGCGCATCAGGATCGAGGCCGGACGCCACCCGGTGCTCGAACGCCGCCTCGGCCCGGAACGCTTCGTCGCCAACGACGTTCATCTCGGCGACGATGGACCGCTGATCGCGCTGATCACGGGGCCGAACATGTCGGGCAAGACGACTTACATGCGCCAGATCGCGCTCATCGTGTTGCTGGCCCAGATCGGTTCGTTCGTTCCAGCAACGAGCGCTGAGATCGGCATCTGCGATCGGATCTTCACGCGCGCCGGTCTGTACGATCGCATCGGCAGCGGCGAATCAACTTTCATGACCGAAATGGTTGAGACGGCGCGCATCCTGCACCAAGCCAGCCCGCGCTCGCTCGTGCTCTTCGATGAGCTCGGACGTGGTACCTCGACTTACGATGGGTTGGCAGTGGCGCGCGCCGTGATCGAATACGTGCACAACCATCCGCAACTCGGCTGCCGCACGCTCTTTGCCACACACTACCACGAACTGACGGAACTCGAATCTCTGCTCCCGCGCCTGCAGAACTTCCATGTGGAAACGGCTGAACGAGGCGGCGAGATCGTCTTCCTCTATCGCATCGCGCCGGGCAGCGCCGAACGCAGTTACGGCGTCTATGCCGCAAAACTGGCTGGACTCCCGCCGCCGGTCGTGCGTCGCGCCAACGAGTTGCTCGCCTCCTACGAAAAGAGAGAGGCTACCGGAAGAGCTGAGACCGAAACGGGCCCGAGTGGGTGCGTCGAACCGTTGATCGATATGTTGCTCAGCCTCGATTTGGATGCGCTCGCGCCGGTCGAGGCGTTGATGAAGCTTTACGAGTTGCGCCGCGAAGCGGAACGACGAGCGCCACGGCGCGGCGCACGCCGAATGGCGTGATCAGCGGGCAGGGCTGAAACCTTCGCGTCAAAGGGCTTTCTTTGCCATCCCTTCGGTGAAGAATCGTTCGCCTGCTTCTCGGGAGACAGAGCGCCCGCCGAAGAAAACTAGCGGCGTTGGCAAAAACTGTTCAGACCGGGTCGGTGTGAATTTGCACCCGCGCCCGTGGGATCTCCTCTTCGATGGCGCGCAAGACTTTGACTGTAAGCTCGTGCGCTTCGTCGAGCCGCA
The DNA here is from genome assembly GCA_937135995.1 of uncultured Pyrinomonas sp. Classification (GTDB taxonomy): domain Bacteria; phylum Acidobacteriota; class Blastocatellia; order Pyrinomonadales; family Pyrinomonadaceae; genus Pyrinomonas. The sequence goes on along the minus strand of CAKZOF010000380.1, from coordinate 4,836 downwards.
TCCGACGGTCCACTTCGAGATGAAGGTCGATGAACTTGATCGAACCTGAGCGCCGCGTACGCAGATCGTGAAAACCGCGCACTCCCTGATCGCGGTAGCGGTTAATGATGGCCGCCACTCTTTCATCGACGTCAACCGGCAGCCGCCGGTCCATCAGCACGTCAACCGATTCTTTGCCGACGCGCGCCGCCGACCAGATGATGTAGAGCGAAATCGCCAACGAGATGAGAGGATCTGCCAGCAGCCATCCGGTCTGCGCGACCAAGACGAGCGCGACCAGCGCTCCGAGGTTGGTCCAGATGTCTGTCAAGTAGTGGAAGGCATCCGCGTGCAATGCGGGCGAATCGGTGGCGCGCGCGACGCGCCGCAAGCGGGCGACGAGCACCGCGCTGACCACGCTCGCGACGATCATCGCCGCAATACCGAGTTTGGTCGAGGCAACGGGGCGCGGCATCGCAATGCGGCGCAGCGCTTCCACGATCAGAAAGAAGCCTGAAGCCGAGATGACGCCAGCTTGAAAGAGTCCGGCTAGGGATTCGGCTTTGCCGTGACCATAGGCGTGATCCTCGTCGGCAGGACGCGCTGCCGCGCGCACGGCGACGAAATTGATCGCCGAGGCAAAGATGTCCATGGTCGAATCGAGCACCGAAGCCCACACGCTGATCGAGCCGGTCACCCAAGCGGTGACCGCTTTGAGGGCGACCAGCAGAGACGCGATCGCCACCGATAGTCGCGCCGCACGATTCTTGGCGCGCGATTCTTCGGCGAGCGACAGCGAGGTGTGCGGTTCGAACGAGGCGGTCATCGACGTCCGCATGATAGCACAAGGGATGAACGGCGAGAGCGATCTATCCAGCCCCCATGCTTTGGGCGCGTCCGAACAGTCTCTTCGATTCGGTGTGCAAACCCACAGCTGGATCAGAGGATAAGCGCTTCTTGGTGGCTGTTCGCTAGCGGCTCAGCGTCCGAAGGCATCGGGGCACTCGGATATCTCTTGCACGATGCGGTTGCGTGCGCCGCGCGTGACAATGGCGACGCCAGCGAAGATCAGCGCCGCGGCGACCCACGCGCGGTGGTCGATGCGTTCGCCGAGAACGAGCGGCGCCACAGCGAACGAGATCAGCGGCTGTAGATAGATGTAGATTGCGACGCTCGATGGAGCGACGCGCCCCAGCGCCCAAGCGTTGAGGTAGTACGCACCGACGGTCGGCACGAGCACAATGTAAGCGACTATCAGCCACACGTTCCAGCCGAGAGCGGCGAACGAAAAATCGCTGAGCTGGTAGAGGCCGATGGGAAGCGTCACGAGACTGCCGAGAATGAAGATCAGGGCCGTCACCGTCAGCGCGCCGTAGCGGCGGATGAGGTCTTGCGCGAGCGCAATGTACGAACCGTAGAAGAAGGTGTTGGTGACGAGCAGTAGATTGCCGAGCGTCGTTGCGTTGGAAAAATCGCCGCGCAGCGGATCGACCAAGTAGAGCACGCCCGCCGCCGCCAGCACGATGCCGAAGAGTTTGCTCGCCGTGAGCTTTTCGATGCCGAGCGCTACGCTCGCCAGCAACGCGAACACGGGGATGGCCGTTCCGAGCAGCGTCGCGTTGATGGCCGTAGAGAGTTCGAGCCCCTTGACGAAGAGGAATTGATTGAGGACGACGCCGAACAGACTGCATAGCCCAAGTCGCCACAAATCGCGGCGCTCGATGCGCGCTAGGTGCGTACGCCCGCCCTGCAGCAGCGCGAGCGCAACAGCCGCGCCGACGACGCGAAACGTGACCAACCCCGTGCTCGGCAGCGAACGAAGCGCCACTTTGCCGAAGATGGGCCACGTGCCGAACATCAACTGCACGAGCGTGAGCGCAAGGTGCGGTTTGGCCTGCTGCCACAATGCTCGTCGCGTCGTCGGTTCTGTTTCGATGAAACGCAACGCCTAAATGAACGCTCGAAATACAAAAACGGCAAGCAGTGACACCCCTTCGGGTTGCTGCCGGAGATTTGCCCGTGCCTACCGTAGGTACACCGGACCAGCACCGCCCGTCGTGGGGGCGATGCTCTGCCGAAAGGTCGCGCGCGGCGCGAGCCGCAAACACTGACTTCAAAAGCTTGCTGCCCGCCGCCCGAAGGACTTTTGATCGCGCTCTCCTTTGAACGCTGACTCTAGCTGTACTGTTGAGAACCCTCCGGCGCGAGCGCCTGTGCCCTCGCCGGCTTGCAAGTCCTTCTCGCCCGCTTCTTCGGCGTCTTGCTACGGCGCGGGCGATTCAAGTTACTTGCGTTCTTTAGCCTGCTGTTCTTGTTCTTTCACCGTTCTCAAACCTTGTTTCCCGTTGATTCCAAACGTTGCGGTTAGACCAGCAAGCGCAACGGATTTTCCAAAATCTTCTTGAAAGTTTGCAGGAATTGCGCTCCGGTCGCTCCGTCGATGAGGCGGTGGTCGCACGACAGCGTCACGCGCATCATCTGCCGGATAACGATCTCGCCATCGCGCACGACCGGTTTAGCGGTGACGGCGCCCACGGCGAGGATGGCCGCTTCGGGCGGATTGATGATCGCCGTGAACTCATCGATGCCGAACATGCCGAGGTTGCTCACGGAGAAAGTCGCGCCCGTGTACTCTTCGGGCTTGAGTTTGCGCGCGCGCGCGTTCGGCTAGTTCGCGTATTTCGCGGCTAATCGCGCCGATGCTCTTCAAGTTGGCCGCGCGCACGACGGGCGTGATCAAACCGTCTTCGAGCGCGACGGCGACGCCAACGTCTGCCTGTTTGTAGTAGCGAATGGTCTTGTCTTGAAACGAGGCATTGACCTGCGGGTGTTGCATCAAGGCGACGGCGGCCACTTTGACGATGATGTCGTTGACGCTGATCTTGAGTTCGGGATCGAGTTCGTTGAGCGAACGGCGCAGTTCCATCGCACGGTCCATCTCGATCTCGGCCGTCAAGAAGAAATGTGGCACGGGGCCGAGCGAAGAGGTCAGGCGGCGCGCAATGGTCCGGCGCATCTCGGTGATGGGGACCTCTTCGTAAGGAGCCGCTTCGCTCACCGCCGGACGTTCGAGCGTCGGCGGCGGGGCTCCCACCGTCGGCGTGGTTTCGGTTGCTGGCACGGCTTGGCGGCTCGCCCGAATAGCCGCTTCGATATCGCGCTTGATGATCCTGCCGCCGGGACCGCTGCCTTTGAGCGCGCGCAGGTTGATCCCGGCTTCGGCGGCCATGCGTGCGGCGATAGGAGAGACGAAGATGCGTTGGCCCGCTTGTTCGCCGTTGCTGCGAGCCGGTTCAGGCGAGCGTTCGCGCGCCTCGGAACGGGCTTCGGCCAGAGGCGGTTCTGGCTTCGGTTCGACCTGCTTAGCTGGTTGTGCGCCGCCGTTCGGCTTGCCTCCGACTTCGGCCAGCAGCGCGGAGATGTCCTCGTCAGCCTCGCCGACGATGGCGATCGTGTGGCCGAGCGGCACCGACTCGCCCTCGTGAACCAGTATCTTGCGCAAGACGCCGGAGGCGTTGGCGGTTACCTCCATGGTCGCTTTGTCGGTGTCGACTTCGGCGATGGTTTCGCCGGCAGAGATCGAATCGCCTTCCTTTTTGAGCCAACGCGCCAGTTGTCCTTCCTCCATGGTCGGAGAAAGCTTAGGCATGACGATCTTGGTTGCCATTTCTCTCCTCGGGAACTCGAAAGATTTCAAGCAGGGCACAGCGGAAAGCTCGTCACCCAGTTCGCCCTCTTCACGTGTAGGTCACTTCGCGCACGGCGGCGACGATGCGCGCGACATCCGGGATGGCCAAGCTTTCGAGATTCTTCGCGTACGGCATCGGCGCATCGGCGCCCGAGACGCGGCGCGGCGGCGCGTCCAGATAATCGAAGGCGCGCTCGACGACTTCGGCGCTGATCTCAGCGCCGACGCCACAAAACGGATGAGACTCTTCGGCGATGACGATGCGGTTGGTTTTCTGCACGGATCTGACGATGGTTTCGATGTCGAGCGGGCGAATGGTCCGTGGGTCGATGACTTCGCACGAGATGCCCTGTTTTTCGAGTTCTTCGGCAGCGCGCAGGGCCACTGGAACCATGAGCGAACGGGCGACGATGGTCACATCCGTGCCTTCGCGTTTGACGTCGGCGACGCCGAGCGGAATAGTGAAGTCTTCGTCTTCGGGAACTTCGCCTTTGGTTCCGTATAGTCTCTCTTGCTCCATGAAGATGACTGGATCGTCGTCTCGGATGGCGCTCTTCAACAGCCCCTTGGCGTCGGCTGGCGTCGAGGGCATGACCACTTTCAGCCCCGGAAAGTGCGCGTACCAAGATTCCAGCGCTTGCGAGTGTTGCGAAGATACCTGATAAGCCGAGCCGTTCGGTCCGCGAAAGACGATTGGCACCTTGAACTGTCCGCCCGACATGTAGAGCATCTTGGCCGCCGAGTTGATGATCTGATCGGTGGCGAGAATCGAGAAGTTGAAAGTCATGAACTCGATCACGGGGCGCAAGCCGACCATGGCCGCGCCGACGCCGAGACCGGCAAAGCCGAGTTCGCTGATGGGCGTGTCGATGACGCGCTTCGGGCCGAACTCGGCGAGCAACCCCTTCGAAACTTTGTAGGCACCTTCGTAAGCGCCGACCTCTTCGCCCATCAAAAAGACGCTTTCGTCGCGGCGCATCTCTTCGCGCAAAGCTTGGTTGAGAGCTTCGCGCATGGTGAGCACAGGCATCGGATCGAGACCTCCAGATGTAAAAAGGGACGAACTAGCGAGCGAATCAACGAAACATCGGACCGCTTCAACCCGTTGGCTTCTTCGGCGGGTTGGCGTAAACGTCCGTGTACAGCTCTTCGGGAGCGGGCAACGGACT
>CAKZOF010000379.1 GCA_937135995.1 uncultured Pyrinomonas sp. | reverse complement strand
ACCGTTCAGCCAATGCTTCCATCGCCGGTCCGGTTTGCAGGATGAGATTCGATCAACTGGCCGATCTTTTCGTTAAGCAAGCGGCGACCACCGAGCGTTTGCGCATGTACGAACTGCTCGGCGAACTGTTCGCGCGCGCAACACCCGAGGAGACGGCAGAACTCGCCTATCTGTGCGAGGGCAGGTTGCTTCCGGCCTTCACGGGCGTCGAGCTCGGCATGGGCGAGCGGTTGGTTGCGCGGTCCATCGCGCTCGCCGCCGGAGTGGAAGAACAAAAGGTCACCGCGCGCTACAAGAAGCGCGGTGATCTCGGCGTCGTCGCCGAAGAGTTGCTTCCGGCACGCCGGAGCGCGCTGGAGATTACGGAGGCTTACGGCAAGTTACTCGAAATCGCGCGCACGAGCGGCGCGGGAAGCGTTGAGAAGAAGATACGCCTGCTGGCCGAACTGCTCCGGCGCGCTTCGCCGCGCGGCGCGCGTTACCTCGTCCGGTTCGCGCTCGGGCGAATGCGTTTGGGCATCGGCCCGCCGACTATCATGGAGGCTGTGGCGCGGCAGTTTCCTGATAGCAAGCGCGCGCGCTCTCTGATCGAACGCGCTTACAACCTTTGCTCCGATCTCGGTCTGGTGTTGCGGACCATGCGCGAAAAGGGGTTGGACGCGCTCGCGCGTTTTCGCGTGCAGGTCGGCAATCCCGTGCGCATGATGTTGGCGGAGAGGTTGCCGAGCGCCGAACAGATCATCGCGCGGTTGGGCCGGTGCGCAGTGGAAGCCAAGCTCGACGGGTTTCGTTGTCAGGTCCACTTGGACGGCGATGCGGTGGAGATCTTCTCGCGCAATCTGGAGCGAACGACGGCGATGTTCCCCGACATCGCCGAAGCGGCTAGAAAGCAGGTTGCCGCACGGCGGGCGATCATCGAGGGCGAAGCAGTCGCCGTGGACGAAGCGACGGGCGAAGTCTATCCGTTTCAGGTAACGGTGAAGCGCAAGCGCAAGCACGGCATCGAAGAGATGGCGCGGGCCTTTCCATTGACGCTCGTTGTCTTCGATCTACTTTATGCCGACGGCGAGGACTTCACGCCGCGCCCTTACGAGACTAGGCATGAGACCTTGCGCCGGGTCGTTACGCCAGCCGGAAGGATCGAATTCGTCGAGCGCGTCGTCACGGCGAGCGTTGAAGAGTTGCAGCGCTTCTTTGATGAGCAGGTCGCGCGCGGCATGGAAGGCGTGATCGCCAAAAGGCTCGATGCGCCCTACGTCGCCGGAGCGCGAAATTTCAACTGGATCAAACTCAAGCGCGCCTATCGCGGGCAACTCGAGGACACGATCGATGTCGTCATCATCGGCTACTTGCGCGGTCGCGGCGCGCGCGCGCGCCTTGGCATCGGTGCTTTGTTGACCGCCGTTTACGACCGCGATGCGGATGCGTTCCGCACCATCGCCAAAGTGGGAAGCGGGCTTTCGGACCAAGAGTGGATCGAACTGCGCGAGAAGCTCGATCGCATCGCAGTGAAAGAAAAACCGGCGCGCGTCGAATCGCGTCTCGTGCCGGACGTGTGGGTCGAGCCGCGTTACGTGATCACGGTGTTGGCCGACGAGATCACGCGCTCGCCCGTGCACACTTGCGCGCAAGATGAAAACGGCGTCGGGCTGGCGCTTCGTTTCCCGCGCGTGGTCGGCGGCGTGCGCGAAGATAAATCGCCCGAAGACGCGACCACCGTCGAGGAGATACGTCGGATGTACGCGATGCAGAAGCGGCGCAAGGTCGCTTCTTGAAACCGGCGCGTTGCGCCGTTCAACTCGTCTGGGAGCATCGAGCTTGCGAGGGGAACGTCGTTCGAGGAGACGGAGATGAGGGTTCTGATCGGGTATGATGGTTCGGAGTGTT
>CAKZOF010000378.1 GCA_937135995.1 uncultured Pyrinomonas sp. | reverse complement strand
CGCCAGTAGTTCCGTCGTGCGGCGTGGGCCGCGCGCTAAGTCGCGTACCACCAGCAGCGTCCACCGGTCGCCTACCCACTGCAACGCGCCCATCACGGGACAGCCATCGCCTTGGCGTCGTTTCATGGCTCGCACTCTTGGCCCGCAAAGTCCGTCGTCAAGCTTAAAGGCGAATCATCCGCACGCGCAAGCGACGCGGCAAACGCCGTCTCTGGCGCGCACGGCAGCAGATCAGCCAACGCGGTCTGACTGCGCTAGCGTGATCTCGGGTACGCGCGCCGGGCGCGGCAAACGACGCCGATTGCGGCGTTCGCAGGCCGCCATCGCAATTCGCCGGTCGATGCGATCCTCTCCGCGCAAAAGTTCGTCTTCGGCAGCAATGCTCGTCCATCATCATCCTGACGTTTACTGCCTTGAGGCAATAGGCATAGCTAAGCATGAACGGGAAAGAGAATTTCGCTGTGTTCAATGCTCTCGCGACGTTCGGCAACAGAGGTCCCCCGTGCGTTTTGCGAGGGCAAGCTAGCAGCAGAAGCAAAGAGGTTGCGCGCTTCACGCGCGACGGCTATTGCGAAGTGCAAAGCACGTGCGGAGAAGACGTGATTTGGTAGAAAGCAAGAAAGGCTGTCGCGCGCGACAGCCTGATCTTTGGCAGCGCATACGGGACTCGAACCCGTGATCTCCGCCTTGAGAGGGCGGCGTGTTAACCAGCTACACCAATGCGCCGCAAAACTTTTGCCCCTGCGGCAAGGGGAAAATATAGCAGATTGAAGTGCTTTTTGTCCACGCTTCCGCCCGCTTTCGCCGCACGGGGAATCGCCAACGCCTTCGGTCGAAACGCCAGAAGAGCAGTTGTTTGCCGTTCGCTTTGGACGCGCGCGAAGCCATCAGACGACCCGCCCGTCACGGTTCGCGCCGCAGCTCGTGAAATGTTATACTTACCGGTTCGCGTGCGCTCGTCGTCGGGTTCATAGGGGACAAATCTCGGATGGCGGATCGTCTATTCATGCAGAATGTCATCATCGAACAGGATCACGGTACGCGCGATTTCGTGCTCGCGGAAGATTCGGAGCTTGGAATTGCGGGCTTCACCTATGCTGATCTGTACCGGCCGGAACGTTTGCGCGATCTGGCCGAAGCCTTCTACGCGCAGGTCGGCAGAGAGTCCCCGGAGCTTCACAGTCGCCTGATGGAGTACGTGCGCACGCGGGGCACGGCTTTCCGCGGCAAAGATGAATCGGATCTGTTGACGGCTGCTGCGCCCCACCTTTCGCGTTTCATCGCGCGTCTCTTTCGCCTCGAAGAGGCGAGATCCGCGCAGATCGAAGCCGTCCGGCGAGAGGACCCGATTTTCGTCTTCAAGTATTTCGTCGCGCGCCGTGCCACGAAGAACTTTCCGCCCGAAAAGGTTGCTGCCTTCGATCCGGACGAGTTGAGCGCCGCGCTCGCCGAACTCGGTCGCGTCCTTTTCCCCGAGGATTTTGACGAGGACGAAGAGTTGAAAGTCGCCCGTCTCGCGGTTCGCTTGCTTGAGTGGGAGAAGGCGCTTGAAGCGAGCCGCAAGCAGAACGCACCGTTGCCGGTAGAAATCGCCCACGCGCGCGCCGCGGTTGCCCGCTCCGCTCCCTTGGCCTGCAAGGTGATGAGCCGGTGGGAGGACGGCGGCGATCCGGGCGCTTTCGTCGGCGCGGCGCTCCGCCTCGTCGAAGCGTGGGCGGGCACGTGCGCCGCCAAAGCGCGTGCGCGCGTGCGCGGTTGGGTGTCGTTCCGCTCGCCGCATCATTTCGACTACGCGAATCTGGTCCAGATCGAACGCCCGCGTGCCGATCTCCCCGAATTGATGCGCGGACTCGCAGAGCACCTGCGGCGGCGCGATGGATTTCGCTTGACCGACCGTCGTGGCACATTGCGTCAAGTGCTCGACGAAGTTCACTACTGCTTGATCTGTCACGAGCGCGACAAAGATTCATGCTCCAAGGGGATGCGCGAGCGCGATGGTTCCACCAAGCGCAATCCGCTCGGCATCGAGCTTCAAGGCTGCCCGCTCGATGAGAAGATCTCCGAGATGCACTCGCTCAAGCGCGAAGGCGATAGCATCGCCGCGCTCGCGCTCGTGATGATCGACAACCCGATGTGCCCAGGGACCGGCCACCGCATCTGCAACGATTGCATGAAGTCGTGCATCTTCCAGAAGCAAGAGCCGGTCAACATCCCGCAAGTCGAAACGGGCGTGCTCACCGATGTACTCAAGCTGCCCTACGGGTTCGAGATCTATTCACTGCTGACGCGCTGGAATCCGCTCAACGCCAAGCGCCCTTATGCGCTTCCTTACAACGGCAAGAACGTGCTCATCGTGGGGCTCGGTCCGGCAGGCTACACGCTCGCGCAGTACCTTTTGAACGAAGGGTTCGGAGTGGTCGGCATCGACGGCTTGAAGATCGAGCCGTTGAAGCCGGAATTGATCGGCGATGAGACGAAGCCGCCGCGTCCCATCCGGGATTTGAGCGAGATCGCCACGGAACTGGACCAGCGCGTGCTCGCCGGATTCGGCGGCGTCTCCGAGTACGGCATCACGGTCCGATGGGACAAGAACTTCCTGACGATAATCCATCTGGCGCTCGCGCGCCGTCGCCACTTCCGCTTCTACGGCGGCATACGTTTCGGTGGAACGCTCACCATCGAAGACGCTTGGGCGCTCGGTTTCGACCACATCGCGATCGCGGCGGGCGCCGGTCGCCCGACGATTATCGACATGAAGAACAATCTGATCCGTGGCATCCGCAAGGCGTCCGATTTCTTGATGGCCCTGCAGTTGACCGGCGCTTTCAAACGCGATTCGCTCGCTAACTTGCAGGTGCGCCTTCCGGCGGTGGTCATCGGCGGCGGTCTGACGGCGATCGATACGGCGACGGAGTTAGCCGCTTACTATCCGGCTCAGGTCGAAAAGATGCTGGACCGGCACGAAAGACTGGTCGCCGAATTCGGCGAAGAGCGCGTCTGGGCGATGTTCGACGAAGAGGAGCGCGCGATCTACCGCGAATTCCTCGAACACGGGCGCGCTGTGCGCGCTGAGCGGGCGCGCGCCGCCGCTGTTGGCGAGCCGCCCGATTTCGTCAAGCTCGTGCGCGCGTGGGGCGGTGTGTCGATCGTCTATCGACGTCGGTTGCAGGACTCGCCTGCTTATCGCTTGAATCACGAAGAGGTCGCAAAGGCGCTTGAAGAAGGGATCAACTTCGTCGAGAACATGAATCCGGTGGAAGCTGTGCCGGATCGTTACGGTGCAGTGGAAGCCATCGTCTTCGAGCGCGTGCAACTCGATCCGGAAACGGGCAAATGGAAGTCGAGCGGCGAACTTGTCCGCCTCCCAGCGCGCACCGTGTGCGTCGCGGCGGGCACGAGTCCGAACATCACGTATGAGAAGGAGCATCCCGGAACGTTCGTGCTCGATGAGCGCGGAGCCTATTTCGCTCCGCACAAGGCGGTGCGCGATGAGGAGGGCAACTGGCATCTCGTGCGCGCGGCAAAGGGCGAACCGGCCTTCTTCACTTCGTACGAGCATGGCGACAAACATTTCGTCACCTTCTACGGCGATAACCACCCGACCTATGCGGGCAACGTCGTCAAGGCGATGGCCTCGGCCAAGCACGGTTACGAACAGGTGGTGGCGCTCTTTGCCGACGAGATCGCCTCTCTCAAGCCCGAAGAGCAAACGGCGCGCGAACTCGATTTCAAGCGGTTCATCAAGCATCTAGACGAAGAGTTGATCGCGCGCGTCGTGCGCGTCGAGCGCCTGACGCCGACCATCGTCGAGGTCGTCGTGCGCGCGCCGATGCAAGCGCGCAAGTTCCATCCGGGCCAGTTCTACCGTTTGCAAAACTACGAAGCGGACGCGCCCGAAGTCGAAGGAACGCGCCTGATGATGGAAGGCTTGGCTCTGACGGGCGCGTGGGTTGATAAGGAGCGCGGCTTGCTCAGTCTGATCGTGCTCGAAATGGGCGCCTCATCGCGCCTGTGCGCGCTGTTACGACCGGGCCAACAGGTGGTGGTCATGGGGCCGACGGGGGCGCCGACCGAAATCCCAGCGGGCGAAACGGTGATGCTCGTCGGCGGCGGTTTGGGCAACGCCGTGCTCTTTTCGATCGCGCGCGCGCTGCGCGAGAACGGCTGCCGCGTCATCTACTTTGCCGGCTACCGGCGCGGCGAAGATCTTTTCAAGCGCGAAGAGATTGAAGCCGCCACCGATCAGGTCATCTGGGCGACTGACGCAGGGCGCGAGATCGAGCCGCACCGCCCGCAAGACAGACATTTTCGCGGCAACATCGTCGAAGCGATGCTCGCCTATGCGGAAGGCCGGTTGGGACGGAAGCTCTTCGACCTGCGTGAAGTGGATCGGATCATCGTCATCGGCTCGGACGGAATGATGGCGGCGGTCAAGCGCGCGCGCCACACGGTGCTCGCGCCCTACTTGAAGGGTTCGCACGTGGCGATCGGCTCGATCAACAGTCCGATGCAGTGCATGTTGAAAGAGATCTGCGCGCAGTGTTTGCAGCGCCATGTCGATCCGCTGACGGGCGAAGAGAAATGCTTCGTCTTCTCCTGCTTCAATCAGGATCAGAAGCTCGATGAGGTTGACTTCAATAATCTAAGCAGTCGTCTGCGGATGAACTCAGTACAGGAGAAGCAGGCGAACCTTTGGCTCGATCTCGTGTTCCGTCGAATGGGAGCCATAGCATAAGAGCTTACATCGGGAACAAAAGATTCGGCTTTGACATCGACTGCGCTCCAGATTCAAGAACGTCGAAGCTCTTTTGACCAGGCTCCGATTCTCAACCGGCCCACGTCTCCCACGCGTAGTAGAAGCCGAAGAGGATGCTTCCCAGACCGGCGAGCACTCTTATGGGCACGTTGAGGCGCGCGAAACGCTCTGCCGTGAAGACGAACGGCAAACCGATGAGCGCGCTCATCAGAAGCATCCCGCCGATCGAGCCGATGCCGAAGACGAGTAGATAAGCCAGTCCGAGCGCGCTCGATCCGCCGCGCATCACTTCCGTCAAAACAAGCAGCGTCAACGCTGCTGATCCGGCCAAGCCATGCACCATTCCAACCAGAAGTGGTTTCCAGCCGAGGTTGCCGATGACGTGCGTGTGGTGCGCGCCGTGGGCCGCATCGCGCGAATCGTGCGCGCTTCGCTCATCGTGAAAGTGAAGGTGCGTGTGCGTGTAGCCGTCGTGTTCATGCGCGTGAACGTGAACGCGGCGGTTATCGCGCAGCACGCGGTAGAGGACGTGCGTTCCCAGAAGGATGATCATCAGGGCAACGCCGAACTCCAGATACGCCGCTATCGTCTCCGGGATCGCCACACGAAGTGAGATGACGATGATGCTGGCGATGAGCAGCGAGGCGGTATGGCCTATTCCCCACAGGGCTCCGACCAATGCCGAACGCCAGACGGAGCGCTGTTCGCTGACGATGGTGCTGACGGCGACGATGTGATCGGCTTCGGTGGCGTGCTTCAAGCCGAGCAGGAAGCCGAGCCAGAGAGCGAGGTTGACTGTTTCGTTCATCCGCAACGCTCCACTTCAATGGCGAACTTAACTCTGTGCGATCCGTGCAGCAACGCCTCGCGGGCGTCAGCCGAACGCCTGGGGCTCGCTGCCGACGGATGATGAACCGGCCCAGCGCGTCGCACTCCTCAGAGAATCTTGCCGAGCAACCAGTAGAACAACAGAAAGAGCAGAATGGTCGTAATGCAACCTCCGCCGAGTTTCTTTGCGCCCCAGGCAGCGATGAGCGCGCGCAAGATGTTACGCATCAGACTAACCCCCCACAAGGCGATTTCGCTCGGCACATTCTCGCACACACATCGAGCGGAGACCAGCCATCCGGCGGCTCATTCGAACACGCGCTCGACCGGAACAACGCGAACATGCTCCGGCTTGACGTTGATCGGGTACTTTTCGATCGCCTTGTCCTCTTCGAGGATTTCGCGCGGTTTGGGCGACGTGTAGGTGATCGGCGATGGACGGTTGCCGACGATCGCTGCGCGCAGCGCATCTGCGTCTTCTGTCACGATGACGATGCGCAGCGAGTCGTTGCGCAGGTGCTTGCGGATCGCGCGATTGACGTCTTCGAGCGTCAATCGTTTCAGTTGTTCGCGCACGTACGTCGCAAAATCAGGGATGCGGTAGTAGCGACTATCGAGCGCGTAGCCGAGTTGCGCATCCTGCGTTTGCGTTAGCACATCGACGTACTTCGTCAAAAATTCGCGCGTCGCTTCGAAGCTTTCGCGCGTCAATCCATCGCGCAGGAGCTTATCGAACTCGTAAAGAGCTAGGCGCAGCGTGAAATGGGCGTTTTGCGGCTCGACCGGACGAATCCAAATTTGAAAGATCTGTTGTTGACGCGCCAGATTCGGATCGGGCGTAAACTGGAACATGCCGCGCGGGAAATACTCGATATAAGCGTAGTCGCCGTAGTTCAAACCGCGCAACTCGCGTATGCGCTGGTAGAGATAACTGTTGCTCGAACGGTGTTGGCCGAAGTAAGAGGCGACGAGCGCGAGCGCCGGCCAATCCGGATCGCCGCGCTTGACCGCGATGGGAAAGCCGATGGAGATGGCCGTTGAACGCGTCGGGCGGCGGATGATCTCGATGTGCGTGCCCGGCTCCAACTTAGGCGTGGCGAATCGCACCGTCGTCCGTTCGCCCAGCGGAAGCTTCGCAAAATCGGAAGCCATCTTTGAGACGAAAGCGGGCGGGTATCCGCCTGCCAGACCGATCACCAGATTGGCTTGCGTGTAGTTGCGCCGGTAAAAATCGCGCACGTCGTCGAGCGAGAGCTTTTCGAGCGCGCTGACGCGTCCCATGTTGTGATGGCCGTAAGGATGATCGGCGTAGATGACGTTGTAAAGATGCTCTTTCCCTAGTTCCTCGTCGTTGCTTTGGCGCAAGTTGATCTTCAGGAAGTTGATCGCATCCGCCTTCAGGCGTTTAAAGTCCTCTTCGCGGAAGCCGGGATCAAGCAGCATTTCGCGAATGAGCGCGTAGTAACGTTCGAGATTGTCGAGGTGGGTTGTACCATAGAAAACGGTCATCTCTTTGTCGACTTGCCACTCGAACGAAGTCGCCAGCGGATACATCGCTTCGACGATCTCTTCGTAGGAGCGCGTGCGCGTGCCGCCTTTGGCGATCATGGCGGCAGTGAGCGACGCGAGTCCTTCTTTGCCCGGCGGATCGAAAGCGGCGCCCGTATTGAAGAGGATACGAAACGTGACGAGCGGCGAACGATTGGGCAGCAATACGGTAGCGATCTGTCCGTCCTTCATCTTCGTTTGACCGAAAACCATCGCTGGTCCAAAAAGAGCGCAAAGCAGAACGAGCGCCGTGAAGTTCCGTCGCATCAGCGTCCTCCCTCCTTTCGAGTAGCATCCGGGCGAGCGGCGAGCGTGACGATGGTGCGGTTCTTCTCGGTGAAGTAACGCGCCGCCGTCTCGCGTATGTCTTCGGGCGTGATCTGATCGTAGAGGGCGTAAAGACGATTGATCGTCTCCGGCGTGCGGCGCAGAGCGACGAAGGGCGCGAGCGCGCTGGCGATCGCTTCGGAGCTATCCATCGCGAGCGCGAAACCGTAGCGTAAATGCGAGCGCGTCGCATCGAGCCTCTTCTGGTCCACCAACTCGCGCGTGAATCGGGCGAACGTTTTCAGGATTTCGTCGCGCACGTACTCGACATCTTGTGGGTTCTTGACGCGCGCGTAAACGGTGAAGAGTTCGGGATCGATCTTGTTGTCGAACTCGACTTCGAGCAGATCGGCTTTCTGCTCGCGAAGAACGAGCTTCTGGTACAGATCGGAATTTTCGCCGAACGCGATGGGGGCGAGAAGATCGAGCGCAGCCTTATCCTTGCGGTCGTCCGCATAAGCCGGACCGCGAAACGCGATGGCGACGAGCGGCAGCGTCTGGGCGGGCCAATCCACATGCGCCGTGCGCGGCCTATCCTGCGGCGGTTCGCTCGGGATCTCGGGGCGGTAGTCGCCGCGCTGCCAGTCGCCGAAATACCTGCGCGTCAGCTCGAGCGCGCGGTCGTGTGTGACGTCGCCGACGAGGATGATCGTCGTGTACTCGGGTCTGTAGTAACGTTTGTAGAATTGAATGCTGTAGTCGTACTGATTGGGCATGTCCTTGATGTCTTCAAGAAAGCCCATCGTCGTGTGCGCGTAGGTGTGGCGTCGGAAGGCCGTGGCGCGCAGCGTTTCGTAGAGTTTGAAGATCGGGTTGGAGCTGTTCTTGTTGTATTCGCCGAGCACCGCGCCCGTCTCGGTCTTGTAGACTTCCGGCGAATACTGCAGGCGTAAGAAGCGATCGGCTTCGAGTTCCATGATCTTCTCCAGATCATCTTTGGAGAAGACTTCGTGATAGACGGTGCGGTCATCCGTCGTGTAAGCGTTGGAGCTGGCGCCCGCGCGCTTCAATATCGCGTCGCGCTCTTCGGGCGTGAAGTTCTTGCTTCCGCGAAACATCATGTGCTCGAACAGGTGCGCGTAGCCGCTCTTGCCCGGTTCGACTTCGTTGCGCGAGCCAGCGGCGACGACGATGTAGAGCGCGACCAGGTTCGGATAATCGGTCGGCACCGTGATCAGGCGCAGCCCGTTCGGCAGATCATCCATCGCGTAATCGTAAGGGAAGACTTTACGCTTCTGCTGCGCGAGCATCGCCAGTGGCAGACAGAGCAATAAAGAGCAGGCGAGAAGAGCCTTCATCTCTTGAACTCCTTTGCAAACCCGATCGACTTTCAGAGGAGAACGAAAGTTAAATTCTACCAGAGATCGTCTGCGTTGTCGTTTGCGTGCGACATCTCTTCGGCAAGATCCGGCGGCAGCTTCAGGATCTGTTGCCAGCCCGATTCGTCGCGTAACATCGCCGCGGTCAGTTCATCGCGCAGGCGGCGTAACCGGTCGCTGAGCGTCACCGGGTAGCGTTCGATGTCGCGGAAACGATGACGTTGCTCTTCAACGAAGGCTTTGAGTTTGGTGATCGAAGGGATGGGTTCGTAACGACCGCTCTCCCAGAAAGGTTTAAGGAGGCGTTCGACGCGCACCGCGCCCGGGATCTCCACTTCTTCATCGTCCAAGCCGATGCAGTCGCCGACGTAGTTGCCTTCGGCATCGCTTCCGCGAAAGAGTTGCAGTTTACCGGGGAGCGTGGATTTCTCCGGCGTGTTGGAAGCTTTCAAGGTGGGCCGCCCTTCAATCAAGCATTGTTTGAAGATGACGCCTGCAACGCGCGGCACTTCGGCTGAAAGTTTGGTCCCGATGCCGAAGCCAGCGACTTCGGGAAACTCGCCGACGATCTCGCGCACGCGCTCGACGTCGAGATCGCCCGTCAAGATCGGCATCAAACCGTGCAATCCATTAGCCTCGAAGAAGCGCACACACCATTTGGCGAGCCTTGCGTGATCGCCCGAATCGATGCGAAACCCTTTGAAGGCGCGTCGCCTCTCTTCGTTCGAAGTCGCTGCCATCACGGCGTGAACCGCGCCCATGTAAACGTTGATCGTATCGAGCAATAGCACGGTCCCTTGCGGGTTGGCGTCGAGCCAGCGCTCGAACGCGACCTGCTCGAAATGCTTGGGCCGCCCGGTGCGCGGGTCTATTTCGGGCTCGTAGAGATACTCGATGTATGACTGTTGCCAGTAGTGCGCTTCCGTGCCCACGGCTGGAATGTCGAGCCGGTAGGCGGCTTCCATGTTTGAGGTGTCGTTGAACCCGCCGATGTAGGCGTAGGCAGCGACTTCGACCGCGCGTTCGATGTCGCCGTTTCTGCGCAGTGAGAAATCAGAAAGCCAGCGATTGCCTGCCGCCATGCGAAAGCGCATCGCCGTGCTCGCGATGGTCATCGGAAGGTCGAAGGCGTGCTCGAACTTAATCTCTTGCGCTTGCGTCAAGGCGAACGGCCCCGTGATGTCGGCGAAAGGCTCGTTGGCGAAGACGATCGTGCCGGGCGGAACAGCGCGCACGCGCCCGACAAAGTGCATATCCTCGACGGCTTTGGCGAACAGCTCCAGCCCGCCACGATCTTGCGCGATGAAACGCAAGCGCGGGCGGTCCAAATGGCTGTCAACCAACAGCCGGACCAGTCGTTCATGGCCCAGACACGGAGCGAAAGGGAGCTTGCGTTGCGTCACATAGAAGGTGGCTTCCGCTTCGCTCAAGGATTTAGCACGCAGCCGCGTCACGTCCTTGTACGCGGCTGAACCCATCGTCGCATGGTAACGGTCGAAATTAAGCGTGCCCATGGTCGGCAACGATTGGTAGATCGAGATCGATCAAAACGACAGAGACACAATCCCACATCTCTACCGCTGGATGATGAGTGCGCAAAGTCGAGCGACGCGTTCACTCGCGGCGGCGCGCTTGCACCTTGCGACAGAGAAATCGGATGATGACTATGCGAACCGGTCGAAATCTCCGCAATACGACGCCGAACGGCACGCTGCTCGACCGATTCAGCAAACTCTTCAGCCCCAGTTGCCGTCTTCAATGCCAAAGAACATTCTGAATCCTGAGCTCTTCTCAAACTATCTCCGCCCCTGCGCGGCGCATCTCTGCGATGGCGCGTTCTTCGTCGTGCGGATCGAGGTTGACGGCGCGCGAGGCGTCGCGCAAGACGCGCACTTTGAACCCTTCGCGCAGCGCGTCGAGCGCCGTATGCTTGACGCAGTAATCGGTCGCTAACCCGCCGATCCAGACCTCTTCGACGCCGTGTTCGCGCAAGATCTTCTCCAACCCCGTTTGATCGAAACCCGAGTACCCGTCCGCATCGCCCATGCCCTTCGAGACGACGATGATGCGCGGATCGTCCCGCAGTTGCGGATGGAACTCCGCGCCCTTCGTCCCTTGCACGCAGTGAACCGGCCACTTGCCGCCATACGCGGCGAAGTGTTTGGTCACTGCAGGATGCCAATCGCGCGTTTTTATCACAAGATCGCCGCGCGCGAGAAACTCATCGATCAGGCGATTCAGCGGCTCGATCACTTCATCGCCGTGCGGCACGGGCAGCGCCCCGCCCGGACAGAAATCGTTCTGCACGTCGACCACGATCAACGCCCGTTTCTTGTCGCTCATGGTCTCTCCTCCGGCTTTCGTCGCGAATTCGGCGAAGAGTTATCATCGTATAGCTTAATCCGATCGGGCGAGAGGAGCAATACGATGCGCGGTAAAAGAAGTCGGAGGAGACTGATCCCCTCATGTGCGGCGCGCGCAAAGCTCAGGCGAAGCGGTCTCTTGTGTCTCGGCTTGCTGCTGTGGAGCGCGCCAGCCGCCGCGTTGCAGTCCGGCTGGCAAACAAGATTAGACGGCACGGTTCGTTTCTACCAGCTGACCGATTGGGACGTGATCGTTGCCGGAACGGAACGATCCCTTTACGTCATAGACGCGCAAACGGGGGAGACGCTGTGGCGGCGGCGTGTGCGCGAGCTGGACGAGCGCGATGCCGTGCCCTTGCCCGGCACAGACCTGCTCCTGTTGAGCTACGCGGACAAGGATCGCGCACGCGTGGAAGCGCTCGACCTGCTTTCCGGTGAATCCATCTGGCGCTCGGAACGTTTGCGGGGGCAGGCCATGCAGATGGCCGTGGATCTAAACCAGCATCTGCTGGCGGTCACAGTTGTGCGTAAGGCGAAAGAGCGCCCGCGCGAGGGTTTCAAACAGCGGCCCACCGTGCACCTGCTCGATCTACGAACCGGAGAAGAACGCTGGCGGCGCGAGCTCGGCGGCGAGATCGAGATGCTGCCAGCAAGCTGGACCGGTGAAGAGACCGTTTACACGCTCGACAACTACCGCGCGCCGCTTTTCCTCGACGGGCGGCTCTATCTCTTTTACGAGGGCGTAACGGCCTACGACACTGCGACGGGCAAGGAAGTCTTGCGCGAGCGCTTCCGCGTCAATGAAGAAGGATTCGCGCTGACTGAAGCCGATCCGGTCTTCGATGAGCGTTTCCTTTACGTTTCGGGGCGCGGGCGCGTGCGCGCCATCTCGCGTGCGACTGGAAAAGTGGCGTGGGAAACGAAAGACTTAGGCCCCACGCCCGAAGTAGCGCTCGTCGATCGTTCGATCTTCGTGCGCACCGGCGGAACGTTCGCGCGCGTGCGTGATGGTGCCGCAATTGCGCGCGGGCCATATGGCGTCAGCGCTATCGACAAGGAGACCGGTCAAACGCTCTGGCGGTACAAGGGAGCCGACCGCGGCATTACGAACATCGTCTTGCCTGATCCCATGACGGTCGTCATCGCCGATCGCGATGATCTGATCGCGCTTGACGCCGCAACAGGGAAGCGGCTCGCAAAGACGCCGCACAGGGTAGAGGAAGCGGCATTCATCGTGTTGAACGAACGTGGGCAAGTGCTAGTCGGCGGTAAAAACGAGATCGCCGCTTTCGATCCGCGTAGCGGTCAAGCCATTTGGCGCGCGCGCTACACTCCGCCCGGTCGTGGCCTGTTGCGCACAGTCGCCGCCATTGCCGCGCGCGCCGTTTCGTTCTACTTCCGTTATGGCGTGTTCTTCAATCTCGCTTATCACAGCGCACAGCTTGCGCGTGTGGCGAGCACGCTTCGCTGGTCGGGGCTGCGCGCGCGCGCAGATGTAACCGATCTTACGACGCTCGTCACCGATACCGCGCGCGAGCGCATCGGTGCGCAGCTTGCGCTCTTCGGCAGGGCGGCGAGCTTGCGCCGCGGCGGCGCTGCTCGCACCATCTCCGAGCGTGCTGGCGATGCGGACGTGCAGGACCGGTTGCTCGATCGGTTGGACCCATCGCGTCAGTTAGACCGGCTCGCCAGCCTCCTGCGCCGGCGCGAACGGCTCGTCGCGCTGCGCGGGCGCTGGATCTATTTCTACACGGATGCGAGCGAACTAGGCGGTCGAGGCTTGATCGGCGTCAACATCGACACGGGACGGGCCGAGCGTTTCGTGCGTTTGGGCGAGATAGACCCACGCTTCATTGTGGACGACGCTTCCGCTTCGATTTTAGTCGCCAACAATGCGCGTTTGATCGCCAGACGTTTCGCCCCTCTCGGTTCAGCGAGATGAGCGCTGTATCGACAGGCGAATCACTTGACGCACCCAGCGAGCGTAACGTTTTTCGTCGGGCACGACCAGACGCAGTTTGCCTTCCGCTGCGGATAGGGGTTGCCCATCGCGGCGATCTGCGACGAGAACGACACGATCGGTGAAAGCTTTGTCGATTTCCGGAAGGGCGAAGACCGCTTTGTATCCGTCGGCCGCTTCGACCAGAAGAAAGAGGCTCAACTTATCGCCGCGCAGTTCCGTGCCGAACGGGGCACCGGCGAGTTTGAGCAGATCGTAAAGCTCGATGCCTTCAAAGATCGCTTCCTTGCCGTCGTGATCTTTGACCCGCACGGTTCGACGTGGAAGCTTGGCGAGATCGGCGGCGGAAAAGTCCATCGCCCGCTTGCTCTCGACGGCGACGGTGATCAACTTCTCGGTGCCGTTGGTTTGTCCTTGCACCGAAAGGGTCAGCAGCGCCAAGAGAAGTATAAAGGGGAAACGGGATCTTCCATTCGACAAGAGCATGACCATTCCTTTCACAGCGCCTCAAACGTCGGCGCGATCCGCGCGTCAATGGCGCGATTGAACCCTCGCTCAAAACAACAGAGCCTTTTTCAGCATGCTAAACGGTCTTGTGCCGCGCTCAGAGATGATCTTCAGCGATCTCGGAAGCTTTTGCAAGCGAGAATCGAAAACGAAGGAGAAGCGCCCACCAAAAGACTGATTGCTTCCTCGCTTATTTACTTGGCGTGCGCGCTTGAGAAGCGGGGCGCGCGAAAGGGAGTTGGTTACTTGTAATTAGGCTTGTGTCTGTTGAGCTTTTTCCGCTCTTCGCTACAGAGGAAGATGATGAAGAATGATGTTCGGTTAACAGAAACTTTGGCGGGCATGAAAGCGCGCCGACGCTGGCGATTGTGAGCGGGAGGATACTCGGTCAATGGGAACTTTGGAGGCGGCGGTGGGAATCGAACCCACGAATAAAGGTTTTGCAGACCTCTGCCTTACCACTTGGCTACGCCGCCCCAAACTTTCAAGGCAAGCAGAAGAAGGGCGAAAGCCACGCTTTGCGCCCTTCTACGGGAATCTCTGGAGCGGGAGACGGGATTCGAACCCGCGACTTCGACCTTGGCAAGGTCGCACTCTACCGCTGAGTTACTCCCGCTCTGCAAGAAATCAATTCTATTCATCCGCGAATCTTTGTCAAGCGCTTTTCGCCCCGCCCTTTTTGTTGAGCTGCTTGTCGAAAGCGCGCCGCATGTTGCCGCGCCTCTTCGAGCAGCTCTTCAATGACTCGAACTGTGCATCCTCGCGGCGCTCGCTGGCAAAGGTAGCGCGTGCGTTGACACTCCCACGGCCGAGAGGCGTGTGGGATTTTGATTCTAGCCCTTGCGGGACTTGATCCGATCTTCGGCGCCAGCCCGTGGCGCCGAAGTCACGGACCATCCGACGGCGAAGGAAGCACTCGATGGTTTCAGCTCTCGGCGAGTTCGGCGATGGTGGCGGCCAACGAGCTGAAGATGGCCGAACCGTCGCTCGATCCGAGCAGGTCTTCGCAGGCGCGTTCCGGGTGCGGCATCATGCCGAGCACGTTGCGCCCGCGGTTGCAGATGCCAGCGATGCTTGCGCGCGAGCCGTTGGGATTGCTCTCTTCGGTGAGTTGCCCGCGCGCGTCGCAGTAGCGGAAGATGATGCGCTCTTCGCGTTCGAGTTCGTTCAGCGTCGTTTCGTCGCAGAAGTAGTTGCCCTCGGCGTGGGCGATCGGAAGGCGCAAGACCGCGCCGGGGGCGAGCAGGCGCGTGAAAGGCGTCGCAGTGGTCTCTACGCGCACGTGCACGTGACGGCAGATGAAGTGCAGGTCGCGGTTGCGCATGAGCGCGCCCGGCAGCAGTCCAGCTTCGCAGAGGATTTGGAAACCGTTGCAGATGCCGAGC
>CAKZOF010000377.1 GCA_937135995.1 uncultured Pyrinomonas sp. | reverse complement strand
TATCGCGCGCCGTTGCGCCCGTTGCCTGAGTGGGGGCGCGTCGGCGTCGATATGGCCAAACAACGTCCGATCTCGTTGCGCGAGGCGATCGCGCTGGCGCTGGCGAACAACAAAGACATCGAGGTCGCGCGGCAGAACGTGCGCATCGCCGAATTCGATCTGGAGGCGGCGCGCGGAGCCTACGACCCGCGCCTCGGTTCGACTTCGTACTACGAACGGGTGGAAACGCCGGTCGCCAGCTTCTTGAGCGGCGGCGCCAACGGTTCGGTGACGCAGACGGACTTCACCGGCACGCTGCGGTTGGAAGGATTGACGCCGAAATTCGGCGGCGGCTATCGCGTTGATTTCTCCAGCATCAGGCTGACGACCGACAATCAGTTCGTCGCGCTCAATCCACAGTATCCGACGGCGCTGACCTTCAACTACACGCAGCCCCTCTGGCGCGGATTACGGTTTGATCAATACCGGCGTCAGATCGAGATCACCAAGAAGAACCTCTCTTTGACCGACGCGCAGTTTCGTCAGCGGGCGATCGAGACGATCACCGCCGTGCAGCGTGCTTACTGGGATCTGGTCTTCGCCCTGCGCAACTTGCAGATTCAACGCGATGCCGTGCGCGACGCGCGCCAGCAACTCGAACACAACAAACGGCTGGTGGCGGAAGGACTGCTTGCGCCCATCGATGTCGTGGCGGCGGAAGCGCAAGTCTCCGGCTTCGAGCAGAGCGTCTACACAGCGCTCGATGATGTGAATCGCGCGGAGAACGCGCTCAAACTGTTGATCGCCGAAGACAACTTGTCGCCGATCTGGAGCGCCGCGCTGGTGCCCACCGATGCGGTGGATCTCGAACCGCCGCGGATCGAACTGGACGAAGCGATTCGCACCGCTTTGAACGAGCGGCCCGAATTGAAACAATCCGACGTGGCGCAAGAGATCAACAAGCTGGACCAGCGTTTCTACCGCGAGCAGACCAAACCGCAAGTGGATTTGATCGCCAGCTATGGCGTGACCGGGCTGGCGGGCGAGCTTTCGCCAACCGCTGGCTTCAATCCGTTCACGGCCGCGTCGGCGCAACTGCGCGAGCGCGTCAACCTACTGTCGCGGCTGAGCGGGCTGCCGCCGTTGCCCGAACCTCCGGCACAAACCTTTCCGCCGCTGCTCATCGGCGGTTACGGGCAGTCGTTGACCAACCTCGCCGCCAACAGGTTCAACAATTTTCGCGTCGGCGTCACGCTCAGCTTGCCGCTGCGCAACCGAACGGCCGAAGCGCAACTCGGGCGCGCGTTGGTCGAGGGCGAGCGCTTGCGCACGCAGCGCAAGCAGCTTGAAGAGCTGATCACCGTCGACGTGCGCAACGCGCTGCAAGCAGTGCGCA
>CAKZOF010000376.1 GCA_937135995.1 uncultured Pyrinomonas sp. | reverse complement strand
AGTACGGCACGGGCACGGGCGGACAGATCACCGTCATCAGCAAATCTGGCTCGAACGAATTCCACGGTTCGGCTTTCGAGTACTTGCGCAACGACGCACTCGATGCGCGCAACTTCTTCGATCTCAACAAAAAGTCGCCGCTGCGGTTGAATCAATTCGGCGGCTCCATCGGCGGCCCCATCATCAAGAACAGGTTCTTCTTTTTCTTGAGTTACGAAGGTTACAGGCTCCGTTCGGGCATCAACTCGATCGAAGCCGTGCCTTCGGCGGCGGTGCGCGCGCGGGCTGTCCCAGCCGTCGTCCCGCTGCTCGATGCGTTTCGCGGGCCGGGCGCGGTGATCTTGCCGGGCGCTTCGGCCAACCCCGATTTCGAGATCGCGCAATTGCAATCGGTCGCGCGCGTGGATGAAAACGCCGTCGGCGCGCGTTTCGACTACAAGTTCAATGATCGCTACTCGCTCTTCTTCCGCTACTACCGCGATCAAGGGACGAACGATCAACCGGAAGGCGTCACGGGGCGTCGGGCTTTCGTCCGCGCCGTGCCGCAAAACGCCGTGCTCTCGTTCCAGCAGGTGTTGACGCCACAGACGATCAACGAGACCAAAATCGGCTTCAACGAGGCGTTGACGCGCGTCAACGGCATCGCCCCGACGGTCAACGGTATTGATCTATCGCGTATCACGATCAACATCACGGGCAGCGTCGCCAACGTCGGCATCGCCGGACAGGGGGCTTCGTCGGGCGTCGCCGTGCCGGGCGGACTCTTGCGTCAAAACAGCGCGACCAACGGGCGCGGCGCGCCATACACCCCCTACTCGATCTCGTTCATCGACAACCTGAACCACACGCGGGGCAATCACGCGATCAAGATCGGCGGTGAGGTGCGCTTGGTGCGCATGTATACGGATCGGCTCGGCGGGACCACTTACACCTATCAAAATCTGAATGCGTTTTTAGCGAACACGGCACAATCGGTCCAGTTCCTCGGCGACCTGAGCGCGCCAAGCGTCTTCAACAACGGCGCGACCGGCGAGCGTTTCGCCAAACAGGAGTATTACATCGCTTATGCGCAGGACGAGTGGCGCATCCGGCCTAACTTAACGCTCAACTACGGTTTGCGCTACGAGTACTATACGCCGCTCAGAGAAGCACGCAATCTGGCGGTCGTCTTCGACATAAACAACGGGACGCTGCTTCCACCCGATAGACCTTACTTCAAATCGAGCAAAACCAACTTCGGCCCACGCCTTGCCGTCGCGTGGACGCCGAAAGCAAACGGCAACGGCTTTTTCGGCGGCGGACGCACGGTCTTGCGGGCTGGGTTCGGCATCTACTACGGACCGGGCCAGACCGAGGATCAGATCCAGCCCATCGAGAGCGACCGCGTCAGTTCCACGCTGAGCAACGTCGCCAACGCTTTTCCGCAGGATCCGGCAGTGTTGACGGCGAACTTCATCAACAACCCGCTCAATCGCCAGTTTCAACCGCGCGCTTACGCGCCCGAATACGAGATCCCGGAGCGCGTCTATCAGTACAGCGTCTCCTTCCAACAGGAACTTCCCCGTAAGCTCGTGTTGACCGTCGCGTATGTCGGAAGCCAGGGGCGCAACCTCTTCCTTCGCAACTTCACCAATCGCATCTTGCCCGGTTCGGCGACTGTGCTCACGGGCGCAAACTACCCGACCGGCGTCGGCATCATCAACGAGGTCGATGCTACAGGTAATCTCGTGCGCGCCGTCGTCGTGCGCCAGTTCGACATCGTGCAAGGCAATAGAGTCCTGCGCCCGTATGCCGAGATAGACTATAAAACAAGCGGCGGGAGCGACAGTTACAACGCGCTGCAACTTGCGCTCAGCCGACGTTTGACCTCCGGTCTGACGCTCAATTCGCAGTACACGCTGGGTCGCAGCTACGGCAAATCAAGCGGCTCGAACGAAGCGCTCACTGCCGGC
>CAKZOF010000375.1 GCA_937135995.1 uncultured Pyrinomonas sp. | reverse complement strand
GCTGAACGCGCGGCTGATCGCGGGCGCGGTGCGCGTCCCGGTGATCGCGGACGCCGACAATGGCTACGGCAACGCGATCAACGTCGTCCGCACGGTGGAGGAGTTCCTGCGCGCCGGCGCCGCCGGCGTGCACCTGGAGGACCAGGTGGCGCCCAAGCGCTGCGGCCACATGGAGGGCAAGGAGGTCATCGACGCCGCCGAGGCGCTCCGGCTGAACCTGGTGAGCCGTGTGGTGCCGGCAGACGAACTCTTGCCGACGGCGCGCGCCACCGCCGAACGCATCGCTGCCAGATCGACGAGCAGCGGCACGCCCGTGAAATCCTGCAATAACACGCGCGCGACGACGAATGGGATCTCGTCCGTTCGGTCGGCAACGGGCTGCCAGCGGGCGAGTTTGCGCACGTCGTCTTTGCGGATCCGGCGCCCATCGTAGTTGCGCAACACGGATTCGAGCACGATCCTGATCGAGACGGGCAGGCGCCCAATCGGGCCTAGCCCTTCGCGTTCGAGCTGCGGCAAAGAGTAGAACCGGCCGACCCGTCCCCGACCGACGGTGAACTCCTGCAAAGAATTGAAGAGGTTATGCGTCATGATCGCTTCTCACAAGACCTGCGGTTGAAGAACTAGCGTGGCCGCTGAGCGCACTGTCACTGTTTTACGTTGGGCTTACTGCTTGCAAAGGCCACGTTTCAGTTTAAGTCCCGCGCTGCGAAGAGGTCAAGCAAGCCTTCCGCACGCGTTTCGACTCCGCGCCGCTGCCGAATTCATGCTATAGTGTGCCGAGAACAGACCGAGGAGAGGCGACGGACAATGCCGCGAAAGAAGCCGGAAGATTTCGAGTACTTGAGCAACGATCCCGATTTCGTCCCCGACCCCGAAATCGAAGAGTTCATGGAAGAAGAGATCGCGCGCGCGCCGCGTGACCCGGAGTTGCTCGCGCGCCGGTTGCGCGAGCACACTGAAGCGTCCCCGGAAGATGCCGCTGGCGACATCGATGCCGAATGGGAGAGCGCCGTGGATTCGGGCGAAGAAGTAGTCGGCGGCGACAACCCCACTCCGGATCAAGACATCGTTGAGGAGATCGGCCACGCCGTCGGTGTCAGTTTCGAAGACAACGAAGACCTGGACGTGTTGGAGAAGATCGAGCGGCGCGACCGAGAACGTTTCGAACTCGACCCGCGCTCCAAGACCAAAGACGATATGATCTAACCGCCACGCCCTGCCCGAACCGACTCGTTCTCGCAACGATCGAGGAAGCGGAGAACGCCACCCGCCGGCTTCCAAAGTCAAGAGGACTGATGATGAGCAGAGCGGTTGGTCTCGAACCGCTTTCGCCTCTCCCGAAAGCGCTTACGGCTCTTCTGGTTGGTCCGGTCCGACGCGCGCCTTGGCGCAAGCCCTCTGCCACACGGTGAACCGTTCCGTCAGGCGCAAAGCGTCCAAATAGTCCGCGTCGACCTGCGCCCGTTCGGCGCGACCTTCGTGCTCGATCGCGTTGGCAACGTGCACGGCCGTCAACGCACAGAACTCGTCGGCTCTGGCATCCAGCGGCCGGTGGTGAAAGGCAACCGCTTCGACGATCTGGTCTGGCAGCCCCCACAAGCCGAAGAGATAGGCGCCCACTTCGGCGTGCGTCGTGCCGAAGACTTCCTGTTCAGCCTCGGCGAGTGAGACCACTTCTTTGTGCGTCAGGGCGAGCGCCTGTTCGTACCATTCGGGCAGTGTCGTCGCCAGAACGATCTTGCCCGCATCGTGTAACAGACCGGCGGTGAAGGCTTCTTCGGCGCTTTTGTCCGATTGCCGCTCCATGCTCACGATCCTTTTGGCGAACAGTCCCGTTTGCAAACTGTGCGCCCACAGCGCCGCTGGCGAAAAGCGTGGCAATCGCTGCGCTTCGAACTGCGAGAAGACGTTGATGGCGAGCACCAAGCTGACGATCGCGTCGAGACCGAGGAACATCGTCGCTTCCGCTGGGCTGGTGATTCTTCGCCGCAGGCCGAAAAAGGCCGAGTTGACCACTTGCAGGACCTTGGCCGTTAAAGCGACGTCGCGCGCGATTATTGCTCCGACTTTGCGCACCGATGGTTGCGGCGCTTGCAGTTCTTCGACCAGTTCGGCGTAAACGGCCGGAAGGCTCGGCAGCGACTTGATCTGCGACACGGTCTGTTGCAAAGATCGGTTCGTCAAAAGATCGCGCAACGCACAAGCGCGCTCGAGCGCGCTCTCTAACTCGGGCGTGCTACAAAACCGTGACAAGCGTCGATGTGCCGGGCCGAGCCACCGGACCAGTTCTTCTTGCCCGATCCGGTCGGAGAGGACGACGCGCACCGTGCACGGATGACGCCGCATCACTTCCGACAAGAAGGCGGCTCCGTTCACGGCGTCCGACTGCGGATTGACCACCACAGCATCAAAGCTTTCGTCCTCGTCCAACGCCCGCAAAGCTTCTTCCGCCGTGCGCACGTAAACGGGCTGCCAACGTCTGACCGACTGCATCAACCACTGCGTGCCGCCAATGGCGTCGTATTTCTCGTCCAGAAACAGAACCTTTCTCATGATCGCTTGCTCGGACGCGCATCGCTCGGTTGGACGCACGGCGAGCGACGGCTGATCACCCCCAGAGCGGCTCGCCGTCGTAAACCACCTGCCAACCGTTCTTTTTGCTCAAACTCAAGACCTTGCGGAATTCGTCGGCCACCAACCAAGGCTCGTAACTTTTGACCAACGGGTGTCCGCGACGCGGATCGAACGTCGTGATGGACGCTCCTTCTTCGGATTTGATCATGTTGATCAGCGCCAGCATGTCGTTCTTCATCATGATGACCGTTCGCGTCGTCATCCGTCGTCACCCCTCCGACGCTTGGGAAGCGAGATCCAAGACCCGAGGATATGATAACTTATCCGCGATGACGATTCGAACCGAAGCGAGGAGATGACCTGATGAAGCAAAACGGCATGCACCTACGACGTCCAACACCCGATGAGTGCGCTCCGGGGCTTGCGGGCTACATCGCCCAAGTCACCGCCGAAGATGCATTGCAAGCGCTCGAGGAGCAACAGCGCGAGATGCTCCAACTACTCGATTCTCTTACGGACGAGCGCGCGCTTGTCCGCTACGCTCCGGATAAGTGGAGCCTCAAAGAGGTGCTCGGCCACATCATCGACACCGAACGCATCTTCGCTTACCGGGCGCTGCGTTTCGCCCGCGGCGACCGGACGCCGCTTCCCGGTTTCGACCAGGACGAGTACGTGCGCGCGGCCCGCTTCGATGCGCGCCCGCTCCGAGATTTGCGGGATGAGTACGAGAGCGTGCGTCGTGCGACGCTGGCCCTCTTTCGCGGGTTCGACGAGGAAGCGCTCGCGCAGCGCGGCACGGCGAACGAAGCGGAAGCGACCGCGCGCGCTCTGGCTTACGTCATCGCCGGACATGAACGCCATCACCTGCGCATCATCCGCAACCGCTACTTGAAGCTCGATTGAAGCTACGTGCTGCGTGTGGCGTGGCAAGCATCCTCAGCGCGCCTTGAAGTTCGATGACGAGGGGGGGGCGAAGGCCTCCGCGCAGCCTATTTTTCGGGTTTCGGCGGTCGCCAGTATCGGCGTTGAGCTTTCACTGCGACGAGTTCCATTTCGGGGTAACGAAGCGCCGTCAAAGCGCCGCCCAACGCGCACCCCGTGTCGATGTCGATCGTGTTGTTGATCAGTGTCGGTTCGCGCGTCGGCGCGTGACCGTAAACGACCAGGGCGCGACCGCGGTAGCGCGCGACCCACTCGAACCTCGCCGGCTCCATCCACCGCTCCACGTCGCCCGTCGTTTCACCGTAGAGGGCGAAATCGCGCACTTGCCGGGAGCTCCGTCCTTGCATCGTCTCTTTCAAGCCGGCGTGCGCGACCACCAAGCGCCCGTCATCGAGAACGTAGTGGCTCGGCAAACTCTCGATGAAGAATCGCACGCGACGGCGAACTTCCGGCGCTTCGCTGGCGAATTGTTCCGCCGTTTCGCTCAGCCCGCGCGGTGCCCCTCTCTTCTGATCGCTTAACCATTCGGCAAAGGTTGCGTCATGATCGCCGGGCACGCACAGAGCCACCCCGGCTTCGACCAGTTTCATCGCCAGTTCGATGACCCGGCGCGGTTCAGGCCCCTGCCCGACCAGATCGCCGAGAAAGATCAAGCGCCGCGAATCGGGGCGCGCGACTTTGAACGGCGAAGAACCTGTCTCCAAACCGTAGCCCAACCTGCCGAGCAATGCAGCGAGTTCTTGAAAGCAGCCGTGTACGTCGCCGACGATATCGAACGGTCCACGCTCGGCGCGCCGGTCGCACGGCAACCGAAGGCGCTCTATTTCCACGGCAGTGTCGTCGTTCTCGATCTCGTAGATGCGCTCGAAACCTTCGCGCCGCACCTCTTGCAACGAAGCCCGCAGGTCTTCTGCTTGCCTTTCGATGACATCCTCCGGCACGCTTCTCTCCGTGCGCTGGCGATTGCGCGCTTTGCACACATCGGTGGGGAAGGCGAAGATCACGGCGATCACCGGCAGATGATAGCGCCGCGCCATGAAG
>CAKZOF010000374.1 GCA_937135995.1 uncultured Pyrinomonas sp. | reverse complement strand
CTTCTTTTCGGGATGAACGATGGCGAGTATCGTGATTTCGATCCGAAGACGCTCAAAGTTTACGAAGACGGACTCACGGCCATCATCCGCACGCTTAAAGCGCAGACGCGCGCACGGATCTACGTGATGACGCCGACCGTTTACGATGGCACGCGCCGCCCTTCCTGGTCGCATACGGATCGTTACAACGAAGTGCTCGACCGCTACAGCGAAGCGGCCAAGAGGATCGCTGCGCGTGAGGGTGTGTCCGTCATCGATCTCCACGAAGCGACCACTGCGGCGCTCCGCGAAGCCAAGCGGATCAATTCTTCTTACACTTTCGTGCCGGACGGAGTGCATCCGGAAGCCGACGGCCAACTGCTGATGGCGGCTGAGATTTTACGCGCGTGGGGCGCGCCGCCACACGGAGCGGAGATCGCGCGCGCCGTCGCGCTCGATTCCGAAGGCCAGGCTTCGCTCCGAATCGCCGCCCCGCTGCCGTGGCCTTCGCCGCTGCCGTCGGAGAC
Organism: uncultured Pyrinomonas sp.; assembly: GCA_937135995.1. Lineage (GTDB taxonomy): Bacteria > Acidobacteriota > Blastocatellia > Pyrinomonadales > Pyrinomonadaceae > Pyrinomonas. Next base: position 1,048 of record CAKZOF010000374.1, on the reverse strand, counting down.
GCTGCGTCGCATCCGACCGGAGATCGTCGAGATAGGCGAAGTTCGTCTGAAGATAACCGGGCTGCCGACGGGAACGTATCGCGTTCAGGTCGATGAATCGAACGTGCAGGAGTTCTCCGACGAAGAATTGGCGCGCGGCATTTCGCTCGGCACGCAGTCAGAGACGGCGCGCCGCGTGACCGACGAAATAGCTCAGCTCGTGCGACGGCGCGCCGATCTATTCTTCACGCGCTGGCGACAGATCGAAGTGCCGTTGGGCGCGCGATATCGCACGGTTCCGGCGGCGCTGTCGTCGCTGGATGCGGTGATCAGTGAGATGACCGAACAAGCGCGCATGCTGGCCAAGCCGCACGTCTATCGCGTGTCGCTCGTGCGGAAGTAACCTTGCGTCTTTCACCGCGCAAGACGATCCTGCTCAACCAAGCTCGACCGGCCTTGCTTGCGGTGTTCCCGATGCCCACGTACAGCTCTCCGCTGGCGCTTGGTGGAAGCGCCCACGCGCCCGCACCTTAGCTTCAGATTCCGAGAGAGCGTCGGGGAATAGCCTCCCCATTTGAAAACGACCCAGTTGTGCCAGTCGTTTCGAGCTTCGCGCCGATGGTGTAAAGCGAGGTCTCTTTCCGTCCTTTTTTCAAAGCAGAAAGGGGCGCGAGGAACTTTGTCTCTCGCGCCCTTTTTAGTCAAGGAAGGAGGTTTCGCTTTTTAGAAGTAGAACTTCAAAGCCAGTTCGATGATCCGGTGGCCGCGTTTGTTGACGATCTTGCCGAAGTTGTTGATCGTCTCGTCGGAGAAGCGGAACCCTTTGGTCGGATCGCAAATGTTGTCGGCCGTTCCGCCGGCACCGTTCGGTACGCCGTTGACGCGCTGGTTGCAGACGACGACGAGGCGCGTGTAGACGTCGTTGTTCGGGTCGTCAGGACCAAACCATTGCGGATAAGCCTGGTTGAAGATGTTGAAGAGACCGGCCCTGAACTGGATCTTCTTCGTCTCCGAGATCTTGAAGTTCTTGAAGAACGAGACGTCGTGGTTCCAACGGTGCGGGCTGCGC
>CAKZOF010000373.1 GCA_937135995.1 uncultured Pyrinomonas sp. | reverse complement strand
ACGACCGCGGCGCGCGGTGGCCCACCGGACAAGCCCTCGAACAGGCGTCGCTTGGCGGCCCAGTAGCTCTCCATCGTCCCATGAAAATCGAGATGATCGCGCGAAAGGTTGGTGAAGACCGCAACGGCAAACTCCAGTTCGTCGCATCGATGCAGCTCGATGGCGATGGAAGAGCACTCCATCACGGCGGCGCGGCAGCCGCGTTCCACGGCGCGCCGCAAATAACGCTGCGTATCGCTTGCTTCGAGCGTCGTGCGCTCTGCGGCGATGCGCTCCGCGCCGATGCGATATTCAACCGTGCTCAGCATGGCGCACGGGTCGCCCGCCGCTTCGGCGATGCTGGCAACCAAATAGGTGGTCGTCGTCTTGCCGTTGGTTCCGGTGATGCCGACGAGTTTCAGCTCGCGCGACGGATAGTGATGCACGGTCGCCGCGGCCCTTGCGAGCGCGACGCGCGCGTCCACCACACGGATCCAAGGGATCTCGCACCCATCGGGACGCACACGCTCGGAGGCCACGGCGCAAGCGCCGCGCGCCACGGCTTCGGCCACGAAGGCGTTGCCGTCCGCTTGTTTGCCGCGGATCGCGACGAACAAACTTCGATCAACGACCGCGCGCGAGTCGTGCGTGACGTCATACACGACGACGTTCGGGTCGCCGCAAAGTTCGCCATCTACGACGCGCGCTATTTGGCCGAGCGTCGTAGATGCTCTTTCCGGTCCATCGTTCATGGGATCATCGCGTCAAGGCGGCGCAGACCTCGCGCACCGGTTTCAACTTCTGATCAGGTAGATCAAGCCACCGATCAAGCCGACCATGAACAACACGATCAACGTGACGCAGCCCGCGACCGCAAGCTTGAATTTTCGGTACCGTTCGGGATCAGGCGGCGACAACGGGTTTTGCGGGAAGTAGGGCGGCGGCGTATCGGTCATGCTCTCTCCTCGATCAGTTTTCTCTCTGCGAAGAGCCAAGAGTATAACAGCGACGCCCGCCGCCACCAACGCGCGACGCGCTGGGTGGGCGGCTTATTGCCGGAACCATTGCTCCTCTCGCTTCGCCTTTCGACGCGCCGCAGTCGTCGAAGTCGCCGGTCTGTGCGCGGAGAATCTAACAGCAGGCGCATCCGCCCCCATTCCGCTGATGCGTGTGCGTGCTTGAAGAAACGCTGCTTGCGTACTGCACAGGCCGGAAGTGGCGAAATTTTCGAGGTCGCCGATCTGTAAGCGTGCGCGGAGAGACCGTCAACTGCATCGCCGGAGCCATCCCCATCGCGCAGGGATGTCTCCGGCGAGTTTTCCGACGAAGCGTCAGAAGTCGAATTTGATGGCCAGTTGCAACTCGCGCGGCGTCAAGAAAGTTCGCGGCGTGCCAAACGCGGCGGAAGCAGGCGGCGCGCTGAACTGCAATGTGCCAGCGCTATCGACCGTGAAACCACGGTAGAAGGTCGAGTTGACGGTGGCGACGTTGGCGCGATTGAAGATATTGAACCCTTCGACGATCAAGCTCAAGCGCGCCTTTTCGCCGACGCGTATGCGGCGCGCAAGACGCAGATCGAACTGATAGGTCGCTGGCGTGTAGAACTGGTTGCGCCGCGTCGTCGGTACGCGGTCGTTCAACTGATTGCCATCGCGGTTCGGGTCGCCACCGATGCTGGCCGAGTACGGGAACCCTGACTGCAACTGAACGATGCCCGAAAGGACGTAGTCGCTCAACACGGCGCGCAAGAAACGGTTCTCCGTGCGCGTGAAGCGCCCGAAATCAAAGACCGGACTGAAGACGAAGCGGTGGCGTTGATCGACATCGGCGGAGCCCCACTCCGCCCGCAAGTTGAAAGGATTTTCGACCACCTTGGCATCGTCGCCGCTGCCGGGCACCACTGCCGTCTGGTCCGGCTTATTGTCTTTTGCCTTCGCAAGCGTGTACGAAGCGATGAATTGCACCCCGCGCGCGAAGCGGCGCGTCAATTGAACGGCCAAGCCGTTGTAGCGCGAATCGGCGCTGCTCTCGAACAGGTTGATGCGTGTGTAGTTGGCGAACGGGCGAGTCGCCGGGAAGCGCAGCACTTTGAAGGATTGTCCGTCGTAGCCAATGCCCGGCGTTTCAACTGGCGGCAGAAGGTTGATGTCGCGCGTTCGCGAAAGATGCACGCCTCGGAAGAACAGGTAGGTAACAGACAGACTAGTGTTGGGCAGCAGTTCGCGTTCGATGCCGAGCCGCGCTTGCTGCACGTAAGGTTGCACGTAGTTCTCTTCGAACAAGAAGAGATTGGGCCGCACGGGCGCGCCCGTGCCCGGCGGAGGCGGTGATTTGAAGATCTGCGGGTAGGTCAATCCGGCGGCGACGATGGCCGCGTTGCTCGTCAAGTTGACGCCGACGACGTTGATGCCGTTTTGCGAATGGGCGGTGGAGACCATGATCGCTGGCGTGCGCCCGTAAAAGATGCCGTAACCGCCGCGAACCACGGTCTTTTCATCAGGCGAGTAGGCGAAGCCGATGCGCGGTGCGAAGTTGTTCGTGTCTTTGGGCCGCCGACTCGTGTCCAGCTTGGCGGCGAGAAGTTGCGGATCGGGGTTGCGCACCGGCGGCTGCGCGAGGCTCTGGTAGTCGTAACGGACGCCAGCGTTGATCGTCAGCCGCGGTGTGGCGCGCCAATCGTCCTGCACGAAAGCGGCGTAGTCGGCGCTGTTTGGGCGCGTCACCGGACCAGAGGTGTTCGGACCGGCGAAGTTTTGGCTGAAGGCGGAAGGACGATTGGCGGCGAAATCGGCGTAGGAGTTGAACGTATATTGCCCGGTGAAGAACCCAGGGAAGAAGTTGTAGATGCGATCAAAGTTCACGTCCACGCCCGTCTTCAAGTTGTGCCGCCCGAGGACAAAGGAGACGTTATCGATGAATTGAGCGCGGCGAATAGTCGTCTCGCGCGGACTGAAGTTATTGCGCCCGATGAAAAGAAAGCCGCTGCCCGTTTGGATGCGCGCTTCCGGCTGATCGCTGTTGGCCGTGCCCGGCTCGGCATCGCGCGCGACCTGAAAGCGGAATTCGTTGAGCACGTTGTTGCTCAGCGTCGAAGCGAGCGTGCCCGAGAGCGTCGTGGTCCGCGCGATGCTGTTGCCGGAATGCTCTTCCGTGCCGAGCGGCCCCGTGAACTCGTTGTTCACGCCAGTGAAGTTCTGCCGGTTGAAACGCAACGAGAGCTGATTGCGCGCGCTGAGAACGAAATCTAGCTTCAACATGTACACGTCTTGGTTGCGGTTGACTTTGTAGGTGTTCAGCTTGGGCAACAACAACGCCTGAATCGCGGGCGGTTGACTGAAAAAGTTCGGTGGTTCGACCGGATTCGGGATGTTGGTTCGCTGCCCATCGTAGGTGAAGAAGAAAAAGGCGCGATTCTTTCTGATTGGACCGCCGATTCTGCCGCCGAATTGATTGATCTGCGACGGTGGGCGCTTGTTCGGCAAACCGCGTTGCGCTTGCGTCGCTTTCAAGCTCGGCGAATTGGCGTTCAACGATTCATCGCGGAAATATTCGAAAGCGCCGCCGTGAAATTCGTTCGTTCCGGAGCGCGTGACGACGTTGATGACGGCTCCGCCGGCGCGCCCGAACTCGGCGGAAAAGCCGTTCTGGTTGACCTGAAACTCCTGCACCGACTCTTCCGAGAACTGGTACGGCGGGCGCACTCCCGTGCGGCCGAACGCCTGCCCGAAGAAGGTGTTGTTGTTATCCACGCCATCGACTTGAAGATTGTTCAACGTCCCCTTCTGTCCGCCGACGGCAAGGTCCCCAGTGCGCGTCGGATCGCGAATCACGCCGGGCGTGAGCGTCGCAAAATCCAGATAGTTACGCCCACTCACAGGCAGGTTTTCGATGGCGCGCAAGTTGACGACCGAAGAGACCGAAGTGCGCGTGGTCTCCACCAACGGAGCCTCGCCCGTGACGATCAGTTCGCCAACCACGCCGCCGGGCGAAAGCCGCCAATCCAACGTCGCCTTGCCCCCGACGGTCACCACCACATCGCGCGCTTCGGCCGGCGCGAACCCGCTTCGTTCGACGCGCACCGTGTAGGAACCGGGTGGCAGAAGAATCAACCTGTACTCGCCGTTCTCGTCGGTCGTGACGCTCCTCGTCAAACCGGTCTGCTGGTTGGTCGCCGTCACGGTCGCGCCGACGACGACGGCCCCCTGCTGGTCCACCACTCTCCCTTCGATGTTGCCAGTGGTCGCCTGCGATTGCGCGGCGCTGACGACACAGAGTGAAAAAAGCCAGACGAGGCACGCGCACGCTCGACGCACGCCTATAAACACGTTCATCTTCTCCCTCCTCCAATTTTTCGCTGTGAATGACTTTTCGGATTTCGGACTGCTGTAGCCCTCTGCATCCGTTCGATTCAAGAGGCAGCTTTGTTGCGGCAGAATCAAACCACACTTGACCAGCTCTCTTCAACTCGCTGCTCGCTAAATCTCCGTTACGCGCCGCAAACAAGCAGGGCGCTGGAATCGAAGGCGACGCCGCCAACCCGCTCCGCGATTCGGTCAAGACGCATCGGTCGCTCGCTCTTTGACCTCGTCCGCTAGAGAGTAGTAAAACCTCGAACGGCGTCTTATTTCTTTGCCGCACGGGGGGCCTGCGATGAAACAATTGTTCGTTGCGCTGGGGCTGCTCTTTTCGCTTGCGCTCGGCCACGTGGCGAGTCAGACGCGAACCGAGTACGACATCATCATCCGCAATGGGCGCATCGTCGATGGCACGGGGCGCCCATCGTTCATCGCCGATGTCGCCATCAAGGGCGATCGCATCGCGCGCATCGGGCGTCTCGACAAAGCGAGGGCGCGTCGCGTGATCGAGGCGCGCGGGCTGGTCGTGGCGCCTGGGTTCATCGACATGCTGGGCCAGTCGGAGATCTTCTTGCTGATCGACCCGCGCGCGATGAGCAAGGTGATGCAAGGCGTAACGACCGAGATCACCGGCGAAGGTGAATCGGTCGCGCCGATGAATGAGCGGATCATCCGCGAGAACGAAGTCGGCGCCGCGGCCTACATCCTGGTCGCCGGCCAGTGCGAGGTCGTCAAGCACATCGACGGCCGCTGGGAGTCGCTGCGCAAGCTCGGC
>CAKZOF010000372.1 GCA_937135995.1 uncultured Pyrinomonas sp. | reverse complement strand
GCTTGGTCGGTGCGGGCGGCGCTGATTCACTCGTGCCTAGGTTGGGCGTGCAGTTCGATGTCGATTCGCGCACGCGCTCGGAAAGTTTCGGGCGCGTCGACTCTCAGCACACGCTCATGCCGCCGCAGACGTTGATGTTTTGCCCCGTGATGGATGAAGCGGCATCCGAGGCGAGAAAAGCCACGGCTTCGGCGATCTCTTCAGCAGTCGGATGGCGACCCAACAGGGCGCGGCGGCGCATGTTCTCTTCCATCGCTTCCGGCGTCGTGCCGAAACGCACGCTGAGCTTTTGCATGAATTCGCGTGCCAGCTCCGTTTCGGAGATGAGGCCGGGAACGACGGCGTTGACCGTGATGTTGTAGGGGCCGAGTTCGGCGGCGAGCACGCGCGTCAGGGCGAGCAAGCCAGCTTTGGCGGCAGCGTCCGCGCTGGCAAAAGGAAGAGCGTTTTTGGCGCTCAGCGAGGCGATGTTGATGATGCGTCCGTTTCGTTGCGCTTGAAGATGTGGGATCACTGCGCGGCAGAAGAGGAAGGGACCGCGCAGATTGGTCTGCAGTATCCTGTCCCACGTCTCGACGCTCATCTCCGCCACCGACAGGCCAACGCCGGTTTGCGCCGCGTTGTTGATGAGGATGTCGATCCTTCCGCCGACGCGGCGCGCGATGTCGATGATGCGACTGATGTCCGCCTCATCCGTCGCGTCGCCGACGGCGACCGCAGCGCGTCCGCCTGTGGACTCGATCTCGCGCTGCACGCTATCGAGTTGTTCGCGGGTGCGCGAATTGAGGACTACGACGGCTCCTTCACGCGCCAGCTTCACAGCGATGGCGCGTCCAATGCCGCGCCCGCTACCCGTGACGATCGCCACCTTGTCCGTCAATCTGCCTTGCGTCATCTCCTTCTCCTTCGTAGTGAAGCCGAAATCGGCCTGTTGGGGGCGGCTCGTCGGATCAACGCTGTTCGATCAGAGTCCAAAAGTAGCCGTCGGGTGCGACGAACGAGAAGCTCCGTTCGCCGAATTCATTGAGCGTGATCTCGGTGACTTCGGTCGCCGCGCTGGACCGGAGGCGGCGATGATAAGCTTCGATGTCGTTCACGCGCAGCGTGTAGAGCGAGTAGCCCAAGGAGCCAGGGCGCGATTCGGCGCGCCGATCTTCGAGTCTGACGTGCGGAGCGAAATTGATGATCTTCAACCTGCCAGAGCGCATCCGCTGCGGGTCATCTTTGGCTGAACGCGGATCGTCGAAATCTGTGGTCACGTAGCTTTCTCCTGGCGAAAGATCGAAGATGCGGCGCGCCGAAGGGTCATCGGCGCTGCTTCGGACTTGGTCGCGCACGCGCAACAGACCGAGTACCTTGTCGTAGAAGTCGAGCGTATCGGGCCGCGTCTGAACGACCATGCCGAAGTGTGTGATCTGACTGGTGCGGAACGGAGCCGCTTCGTTGATCTTGCCGTAGAGGGGCAGCGTGTAGCCGAAGCGTTGAAAAAGGACTTGGCGCGTTAGCGGTTGAATCAAAAGCATCTCGCGCACGCATGGGAGGTCGTCGAGAAAGGGCCGCGGACGCTGCTCGACGCGATAGATTTCGGCCCGTTGTGGCTCGACGTAAAGGATCGGCAGGCCGCGTGCTGCGGCTTCTTCGGCATGGTTCAAGACGTTGTAGATATCCGCCGTCAACATCGCGCCCCAACGGTTACCGAGCGTCTTCATGCCGATCAGACCGAGACCCTCGCCCGTCGGGCGTTCCCACACCATCAGGCGGATCAATCCGTGATCGGCGTCTTGATGATGAAGGCGAATCGAGCGCACGGCAGAGGCCACGCCGTAGAGCTTGCGGGCTTGTTCGGCATCGAGCGCCCCTTGCTCTCCAACGCGGTAGCCGAACCGTTCCCAGTAAGCGATGAGCGTGGCGGCGTCGCGCGTTCCGATGCAGACTTCGTACACGCCGCCGACAACTCGTTGGGCGCGCGCATTCGAGTGCAAAGCGATGGCGATCAAGAGGAGAAAGAGCGTTGTCATCAAAAGGTTCGTCTCCGCTTTCATGGCGAGCTGTGATCTCCGGTTCGTCGTTTTCATCGAACTGGTCGGCTCCGCGCTCTCGTGGCTCGTCGCGGCCTTTCAGCGACGTTGCTGTTCCACACCGTGCGTCTTTCGGCGTTTTTCGATCTCCGCGCGATAGACGCTCCAGGAGGTCGCGTTCGGACGGGTGGGATCGACGCGCTCCGGCGCGCTCATGTAGAGCGGATAGCGGGCGCGCACCAAATCCTTGATCCACGCCGGTAGCTCTTGCCACGACGGCAGGAGCTTGCTCTGTGCATGATAGACGAGTTGCCCCTCGTGCCCGTCCATGCCCATCCACGGCAGCCACGGACCGACGCGCGTCCAACTGACCATTACATCAGGCGTGCCATCTTCGGCCAGCGCGGACTTCGGCACGTAGAAGTCAAACATCTCGGCGGCGGTGTAGTTGCGCGACCAGCCTGGCAGCGGATAGAAGGGAAAGACATCGCTGGTCCAAACATAGAAACGTCCCCATTCGCGCGGAGGCGGGAGCGCGCCGCGATCCTGTTTGCCGTCGAGCGACGCGTAACGCAATTCATCTGCTTGCACGCGAATGCGCTGGTTGACTGGATCGTTGGCGACGTGAAAGACTTCGTTGGTCTGGCCCGTGAACGGATTCTTCCATGTCGAGAGCACCTGCCCAGTTTGCGGGTCGGTGTAGAAGACGATCTCGCGTGTTGCGACGAAGAATCCATCGCGCTCCGGCGTCGGGATCAGACGGCGTATGTTGTAGCCTTCCATGCCGAAAAGCTTCTGCGGACGCTGGCCCGGAATGAACGAGTAGACGAACCCGCTGATGTAGTA
>CAKZOF010000371.1 GCA_937135995.1 uncultured Pyrinomonas sp. | reverse complement strand
TCGTCGCCGCCCAAGTGCGTGTCGCCTGAGGTGGCTTTGACCTCGAAGACGCCCTCACCTACTTCAAGGATGGAGACGTCGAATGTGCCGCCGCCGAGGTCGAAGACCAGAATCGTTTCGTTCTTCTTCTTATCGAGCCCGTAGGCGAGCGCGGCGGCCGTCGGCTCGTTGATGATGCGCAAGACGTTCAATCCGGCGATGGTCCCGGCGTCCTTGGTCGCCTGCCGTTGCGCGTCGTTGAAGTAAGCGGGGACGGTGATGACCGCCTCGGTCACCTTCTCGCCCAAGTAGCGCGACGCCTCATCGACCAGCTTGCGCAGAATCATCGCCGAGATCTCTTCGGGCGAATAGAGTTTGCCGTCGATCTCGACGCGCACGGCGTCGTTCGGGCCGGGGACGACTTTGTAAGGAACCTGTTTGATCTCTTGCGTGACTTCCGAATAGCGACGACCCATGAAGCGCTTGATCGAATAGATCGTGCGCTCCGGGTTCAACACGGCCTGCCGTTTGGCGACTTGGCCGACTAACCTTTCACCCGTCTTGGTGAAGGCGACCACCGAAGGCGTCACGCGCCCGCCTTCGCTGTTGACGATCACCGTTGGCTTGTCGCCTTCCATGACGGCGACCACCGAGTTGGTCGTTCCCAGATCTATTCCAACCGCTTTAGCCATGAGTGCTGCACCTCCTCAAAATTAACTCGCTCGAATCTTTCACGCCGCCGAGCGCGTCGCGCCGCGCATCCTTTCGAGCGCGCGCCGCCCGATCTCGGGGTAGAGTTCCGCTTCGATCTCGCTCGCATCGAGCACACGCCCGCGCTCGATCTCTTGGCCCGGGTTGGCGCTCGACATCAGGAAGAAGCGCGTGCGCCCGCCGCTGGTGTCCAAGAACTTCTCCTCGTAAAGGCGCCGGTCGAGCGGCACCGTCCAGAAGCTCATGAGTTCGGGGTGGCGCGTCTTGTAACGCAAAGCCGAGAGCATGTCGGGCCAGACGGCGACCATGGTTCGTCCCCCGACTTTCACCGTCTCGATCTGACCTTGCGGTCCGCGCATGACGTAGAATTTGTGCATACGCCCCCACCCCATGCTCCGTTTCAGTGAACGGCAGTTGCTGGTCGCACCTCCGCTTCCGCCTCGCTGACCAACTTCTGCAGTTCTTCGCCTCCGATGGTCTCACGTTTCTGCAGTTCGCGCGCGACCAGATCGAGCGCCGCGCGCCGGCGGCGCAAAATGCCGAGCACGCGCTCGTAGGTCGCATCGACGAGCCGCTTCACCTCTTCGTCGATCAGTTCGGCGGTGCGTTCGCTGAAGTTGCGCTCCTCACCGAACGACAACGTCGAATCCAGAAACCGGCCCGCCAGCGGACGCCCGAAAGTCATGTGGCCCAGCCGCTCGCTCATGCCATAGCGCGTGACCATCTGGCGCGCTAGTTCGGTCGCGCGCTCCAAGTCGTTGTGCGCGCCCGTGGAGATCACCCCGTCGTAAACGATCTCCTCCGCCGCACGCCCGCCGAGCATCACGGCCAGCCGGTCCAGCAGTTCGGGTTTGGTGAGCAGGTATTTTTCGGTCGTCGGCAGTTGCAACGTCGCGCCGAGCGCGCCGATCGAACGCGGGATGATCGTGATCCGGTGGACCGGATCGGCATGTTCGACCGACATGGCCGTGAGCGCATGGCCCACTTCGTGATAAGCGACGCGCTCTTTCTCTTCTGCGCTCATCACGCGGCTGCGCTTTTCAAGCCCAAGCATGACGCGGTCGATCGCCTCTTCGAGATCGCGCATCTCAACAGCGTCGGCCCCGCGGCGGGCGGCAAGCAACGCCGCTTCGTTGATGATGTTCGCCAGATCCGCGCCGACCATGCCAGGCGTGCGCGCCGCGACGACCGAAAGATCGACGTCCGGCGCGAGTTTGACGCGCCGCGCATGGACGCGCAGGATCTCTTCGCGCCCCTTCAGGTCGGGCCGGTCAACGACGATCTGCCGATCGAACCGGCCGGGCCGGAGCAGCGCCGGGTCCAAAACCTCGGGCCGGTTGGTCGCGGCCATGATGATCACGCCCTTGGACGAATCGAAGCCGTCCATTTCAACGAGCAACTGATTCAACGTCTGCTCGCGTTCATCATGACCGCCGAATGAAGCGGCAGCGATACCGGCGCGCGATTTGCCGATGGCATCCAACTCATCAATAAAGACGATGCAAGGCGCGTGTTTCTTTGCCTGTTCAAAGAGGTCGCGCACACGCGCTGCGCCGACGCCGACGAACATCTCGACGAACTCCGAGCCGGAGATCGAGAAGAACGGCACGCCCGCTTCGCCCGCCACGGCGCGTGCCAGCAAGGTCTTGCCCGTGCCCGGCGGGCCGACCAGCAGCACACCCTTCGGAATGCGCCCGCCAAGACGCTGATACTTCTGCGGATGCTTCAGAAAATCGACGATCTCGACCAGTTCGGCTTCCGCTTCGTCCACGCCCGCGACGTCGGCGAAGGTGACCTTTTGCTCCTCGCTTCGGTCGTAGATCTTGGCGCGATTGCGCCCGAACTGGAGCGCTTCGGCTCCTTGCCCGGCGAAGCGGCGGAAAGTCCATAGCCAGAAACCGATCAACAACAGGATCGGGAAGGCCGAGACAAAGAGCGCGCGCCACCAACCGTCGGTGTCAAGTCGCCCCACCACTTCCACCTTCTTCTCGCGCAGGAGCGGCAGTAACTCAGGGTCTTGAACCTCGGGCGGGCGCACCGCCGCGATGATCTCCTGTCCGGTGTCGGTCCGGCGTAAGCCGCGGATCTCGGTGGAGCTGATCTGAACGGTGGTGACATGTCCCTGACGGACTTGTTCGATGAACTCGGAGTACGAGACGGGGCGCGCTGCCGTGCCCGCCCACGCTCCGTAGAGGATGTAGAAGATGGAGGCGATGAGCAGCAGTTGAATCAGGATGTTGGCGATGGAATCTTTGGACGGCTTCTTCATCGGTCGCGCTCCTTGGCTGAATCCGAGGGGATCATACACGAGGCCGGGTGACTTGTCAAGGGGGCTATCAAAAGACTTGACAGTAACACGCTCAACCTGTTATG
>CAKZOF010000370.1 GCA_937135995.1 uncultured Pyrinomonas sp. | reverse complement strand
CAGAGGAGCTTGGGAAGCGTGAAGCCGGTGAGCGCCGGATTGCAGACGAGTGCGATCAATCGTTCGGCGCCTATTCTTTGCGTGATCGCTCGACACTGTGCGTCGGTTCGTTGATCGCACCAGATCAGTGCCGGGCGGATCACCTGCCCGCGCTCATCGAGAAGGACGGAGCCGTGCATCTGACCTGAAAACCCTACGCAGGCGATCCGTTCGGCGCGCACTTCATCGTGCGCGAGCACAGCGCGCACCGCTTCTTGTGTGGCACGCCACCAGTCTTCGGGATGCTGTTCAGCCCAGCCCGTTTGCGGTGAAGCGAAGGGCGCGTGTTCGGCAGTTGCCGCAGTGACGACGCAGCCCGCTTCATCGACGACGACGGCGCGCGTCCCGCCGGTGCCAACGTCGATGCCGAGAAAGAGATGGTCGTTCATCTTGGTCCAGTTGATCGCTTCGGTTATTTCGTTTCTCGTTGATAGACGCGCACGTAATCGACAAGCATGCGTTGTGGAAACTGCGTCGTGCCGTCGGGCGCGCCCGGCCATTTACCGCCCACCGCGACGTTCAAGATGATGTGGAAAGGACGGTCGAAGACCCAGCGTGTGCCCGGCGGAAGATCGGCAGGCGTGCGTGTCTCGTAAAGATCTTCGTCCACGTACCAACGAATCACGTTCGGTTCCCACTCGATGGCGAAGAGGTGAAAATCGTCGGCGAAAAGTTTGCCTCCGGTCAAACGGTAAGGTGCGCCGATCCCTTTCGCGCCCGAGTAGCCCGGGCCGTGAATCGTCCCGTGGACCGTGAATGGCTCGCGTCCGATGTTCTCCATGATGTCGATCTCGCCGCAGGCGGGCCAGCCATCGCAATTTACCCGATCGCCAACCATCCAGAAAGCTGGCCAGATGCCTTGCCCGCGCGGCAATTTGATCCGAGCCTCAGCTCGCCCGTACTGAAAAGAGAATTTGCCCCTTGTCGTTATGCGGCCTGAAATGTACTGGCACGGGCCGTACCAGCATTCGAGTCGCGACGGCGCAGTCGCTTTGCTGGCCTGAATGACGAGATGGCCCTCACCATCCAGATAGACCGTCTCCGGCGCGTCCGTGTAGTACTGCAGCTCTTGGTTGCCCCATCCGTGGCCGCCGATCTGATAACTCCACTTGGTCTTATCGGGAGCTTCGGCACGCTGTCCATTGAACTCGTCCTGCCAGATGAGTTTCCACTTGCGAGCTGCCGTCGGTGCCGGCGACCTTGCTTGTCCGGTTTGCGCGTACGTTGACGGGACGATCAGGCAAACGGCGAAGATCAACAGCCACCGAAGAGCGTTCGACATGAAGTGTCTCCCTCGATGAGCGTCAGCAGAAGTCATCCGCATTCTAGCACGAAGAGTTGGTCGAAAGGTCATTAAATTTTTTGTGCGGCGCTTTCGGCGCAAGCTCTTTCCCCGAGCGCTTTGCTGCGCGCGTTCCCCCTTCCTACAAGAGGAAGCTCGCCGATCAGTCTAGAGCAAGCTCACCGGTCAGTTTTGCCTGCAGCAACGCGCAGCGTACGACCTTTGGCGCGGCTGTCAAGGAAGACGCAGTCAACCTTGACGGCTTTCGACGGGGAGCATTAATCTCGCATTGCTCGAGGAGGCAACCTTCCGTCATGGAGTGACTTTGCAAGATGACCGATAAGTACACGCCGCATCCTGAGCATCGTTTCAGTTTCGGTCTATGGACCGTCGGTAATCGTGGGCGCGATCCCTTCGGGGCAGAGGTGCGCCCCATGCTTTCGCCAGTCGAGATCGTTCGCTTGCTCGCCGAAGTCGGCGCGTGGGGCGTCAACTTCCACGACAACGACCTTGTGCCGATCGATGCGACGCCGCAGGAGCGCGACCGCATCGTGCGCGAGTTCCGGCAAGCGTGCGAGGATCACGGCATCGTCGTGCCGATGGCGACGGTCAACCTCTTCTTCGATCCGGTCTTCCGCGATGGCGCCTTTACGTCGAACGACGCGCGTGTGCGTGCCTATGCGCTGCAGAAAACGATGCGCGCGATGGACCTCGGCGCGGAGTTGGGCGCGAAGATCTTCGTCCTGTGGGGCGGGCGCGAAGGGACGGAGACCGACGGTTGTCGGCGTCCCGATGAGGCGATCAAACGTTTGCGCGACGCGGTCAACTTCCTGTGCGAATACTCCTTGGATCAGGGATACGATTACAAGTTCGCGCTCGAAGCGAAACCGAACGAGCCGCGCGCCGACATCTACTTCCCGACGACCGGGGCCTATCTCGCCTTCATCGAAACGCTCGATCATCCGGAGATGGTCGGCGTCAATCCCGAGGTCGCACACGAGACGATGGCTGGTTTGAACTTCATGCACGCGGTCGCTCAGGCGTGGGAAGCGGGCAAACTCTTCCACATAGATCTGAACGATCAATTGCCCGGTCGCTATGACCAAGACTTCCGGTTCGGTTCGGCCAATCCGAAGGCGGCCTTCTGGCTCGTTAAATTCCTTGAAGATGTCGGCTATGCTGGACCACGCCACTTTGACGCGCACGCCTACCGCACGGAGGATTACGAGGGCGTCAAAGACTTCGCGCGCGGCTGCATGCGCACCTACTTGATCTTGAAGGAGAAGGCCGAAAGGTGGAACGCCGATCCAGAGATTCAGGCTCTGCTCGCTGAAATCAAGGAAACCGACGGAGAAGCGTTCGGCAAATTCTCCAAAGAGAAAGCGTCAACTCTGCTCGCGCGCCAGTTCGATCGCGCGGCGCTCGCAAGCAAGGGATTGAAATACGAACGGCTCGACCAGTTGACGATGGAGATACTGCTCGGCGTGCGTTGACACAGAACGCGCCGTTCATGCTTGACCAGCGAACGCAAGGTGGACTGGTACTGGAGAAGTCAGTCTTCATGAAAGCGCAACCAACGCCGATCTCAAGCTGGCATGCGGTGAGTGAACGGTTATGAACGGAGTTGGTCTTCGTGAAAGCCTCTTGGCAACTGGCGCGCCAGCGGCGACTGTGCTCATACGCCTAATGGTTGGCTTGGTCTTCTTGTCCGAAGGGATACAGAAGTTCATCCGGCCGGATGATGTCGGGGCAGGTCGTTTCGCCAAGATCGGTATCCCCGCGCCGGAAGTGATGGCGCCCGTAGTCGGCGCGTTCGAAATCGTCTGCGGGGCGTTGGTCCTTTTGGGCCTATTGACACGCCTTGCTGTCATCCCGCTGATCGTCATCATGGTGGTGGCGATCACAACGACCAAAGTGCCCATCTTTTTGCGCGAAGGTTTTTGGGAGATGGCGCACGAATCGCGCACGGACTACGCGATGCTGCTCGGCTCGATCTACCTGCTCGTTGTCGGGCCGGGAGCACGGTCGCTTGACGCGCTTTTGCGCCGGGCCAAAAGAGGCGCGCCGCGTTGACGGTTCAGCTGCCTTGATACCGAGTCCAGTGCCAAGGCAGCAAGCGCCGTTTTCACGCTCAAAGCCGAGTCGGATCCGCAAAAGCGGGAGAGCTTGCGCTGATGCGAATCGGCGAGTCGGCAGTAGATCGGTCTTACGTGGCACCCGACGCCGGGTAATCTAAGTCGGTGCGGTGACGGATCTTTATACGCAAGCGGCGGGAGCAGTGGTTCCCCAAAAACAGTCGGGAGCGACCTCGTAGGGCTTGATCTCCTCGACGTCGCTCCCGCTGCCGATGAAAAGGAGGTTACCTTTCGCGCGCATCTTCGCCCGAACTCGCCTTCCGTGCCGAGCGGTTTTCAATGAACGGTCGGTTCTCGGCGGTGAATGGTTGCGTGCGGTCGTCCTATGGTTCTTCGTCTTCGCTCTCACGATCCAGCGTTTCAGCGACTTCCCAGAAGGTCTTCGGTTGGATCGGGCCGGCGCCGTACCTTTGCTGAAGCAGGCGGGCCGCGCGTTCTCGTTCATCGTTAACCACACTGGACATGTTGCTCGCATCCGCACGCAACCGGATCATAACGGTCGCACCAGCGACACGCTCGATTTGGTACTTGCCGGCGATGCGCAACAGAAAGTCCCAGTCTTCGTAACACCAACGCATGGTTTCGTCGAACCCGCCGACCGCGTCGAAACATTCGCGCCGGTGCATCATCGCCGAAGGAGCGATGAAACTGTCGCGCCGCATAACCTCGAGGTTGAAGTTATGCCCCAAGATGCGGTGGGCCACTGTGCGAAACCCGTTTGGTGTCCAGCGCTGGCGCAGCAGGAGCGCGTCAGAATAGACCAAATCGACCGCGGGCTTCTCGTCCAGACGGGCTGATAGGGCAGCTAAGTGCGCGGGAAGAAAGAGGTCATCATCATCCAAATAGGCGATGTAAAGCCCGCGCGCACGTTCAACACCGCGATTGCGTGCTGCAGGTAATCCTTCGTTGCGGATCAGTTGAATGTAAGTGATGTCAAGCGTGCCTTTGAAATCTTCGACAATGCCCTGCACATCCTCGCCAGCATCGTTGACGACGATCGTCTCAAAGCTCACCCCGCGTTGTTCGACCAGACTCTGCAACGCTTCGCGGAGCATGTGCGGGCGGTTGCGCGTTGGGACGACGACGGAAATTTTCGGGCGCGAAGTCATGCTTGGAGCAGCTTGGCGAGATCGATCTTCTGGCGACGCAACTCTTCAGCCGAAGGTAAGCGGTCGAGCCGCATCAACTCTTCGATGGCGGCCAGTTCGCGATCGCGATTCACGCCCGCGACGGCCAAGGCTCGCCCATCGCGCACGTAAAAAGCGAGAAAATCGCGTCCTTCTATGCTGCCGTGCACGATCAGCTCGTCCCATTTTGCGGCGTGGCCAACGTATGTGAGCACGAGGTCGAACTGCTGTGTCCAGAAGAACGGCACGCTCGCGTAGATCGCTTCGCGTCCGGCCATGTTGTGCGCGGCGACGCGACCTTGCTGCATCGCCGTGCGCCAATGCTCGATGTGTACGCGTTCGCCGGTGCGCGCGTCGGGGAAGCTTGCGATGTCGCCCGCGGCATAAAGATCTTCGGCGGCGCGAAGCCGATTGTCTACCACGACGCGGCCATCTTTCGTCTTCTCGACGCCTTCGAGAAATTCCGTCGCCGGTTTGACGCCCGCTCCGACGATGACGAGATCGGCTTCGATCCGTTCACCGCTTTCAAGGATGACTGCCTCGACGCGGCGCTGCCCTTCGAAACGCGCAAGCTTCGCTCCGAGTTTGAACCGAACGCCGTTCTCTTCGTGTAGCTTCTGAAAGAGTGCGCCGATCTCTGCGCCAAGCGTATGCTCGAACGGGACGGATTCCGGCGCGACCACGGTCACGGAGAGGCCGCGCGCGGCGAGGCTCGAAGCCGTCTCCATGCCGATGAAGCTAGCGCCGATGACGGCGGCGCGCCGCGCGGTGCCGAGCGAGGCGATGATCCGTTCAGCATCATCGCGGTTGCGGAGCGTGAAGACGTTCCCGAGATCCGCGCCGGGCGCGGGGAGCGTGCGCGGTTCGCCCCCGGTGGCGACAAGCAGCGCGTCGTAGCGAAGCGACGCCCCATCGCTGAACCTGATGATCTTGTTCGCCGCTTCAACGCGCGCGACCTTTCGGTTCAGTTCGATTTCGATGTCATGCTCGCGGAAGAACTCTTCAGAGCGCAGCGGCAGGGCGTCGGCGCCAAGATGGCCAGCCAAGTAATCTTTGCTCAGGTTGGGTCGGTCATAGGGCAGATGGCCATCGTCTGAGACGAGCAGGATGCGGCCCGTGAACCCATCTTCGCGCAGGGTCTGCGCCGCCATGTAACCCGCTGCTCCACCGCCCAAGATGATGAACAGGCGCGCATCGTTTGGCGCACGGCGGCTCATCTGCGGCACACGCCTGTCCGCAACATCTTCGGGCAGCGAAACGATGATGTGTCCGTCTTCGATGCGGGTCTGGTAGCGCGGCAGCGCATCGAGCGCAGGTGGTTCTTCAAGGTCGCCTGTGGTGACATCAAAACAAGCATGATGCCACGGGCAAACGACCCTGCGCCCGCAAAGCACGCCGTCGACCAGCGGCGCGCCGTAGTGCGTGCAGTGGGCGCCGATGGCGTGAAATCTCCCGTCGATGCGCACGAGCAGTATCTCCGTGCCTTGCACCGCGACCTGTCGCATCTCTCCATCCTTGAGATCGTCGGTACGAGCTACTTTCGCTTCTCGTTCATCGCCTCACCTTCGACGGCTAGCATCGCGCTCGCGGACGAGTCGAAGCGCGCTGGATGTGTGTTGTTGCAAAGCGCATTAGACCATAGCTTCTGCGTCGCGTTCAATGGGAACGGAGGTGAGTGCGGTTTCTCGCGCGAGGGAACTAGCGTTTTTGTCGGGAGCGGTTTAAAGTTTTAGCGGCGAATCTTAAACCGACTGAATTCAGCGGAGTCGAAAGGACGATGAGCAAAACGATCGGCGTCGTCGGCGCAGGGACGATGGGCAACGGCATCGCGCAAGTGGCCGCGCGTGCTGGTTATCGCGTCGTCATGCGCGACGTCAAAGAGGAGTATCTTCAGCGCGGGCTGGCGACGATTGAACGAAACCTCGCCCGCGATGTGGAGAAGGGGCGATTGAGCGCAGACGAAAAGAGCGCGATCAGCGGGCGGATCGAAACGACCACCGAGTGGGAAGCGTTGGCGGATGCGGATTTCGTCATCGAGGCTGTGAGCGAAGACGTGGCGGTCAAAACGGAGGTCTTTCGCACGCTGGATCGCACCACGCGCCCTGAAGTGATTCTGGCTTCGAACACCTCTTCTATTTCGATCACTAAATTGGGCGCGGCGACCAGACGGCCCGACAAAGTGATCGGCATGCATTTCATGAATCCGGTGCCGGTAATGAAGCTGGTCGAGATCGTACGCGGTCTTGCGACGTCGGACGAAACGTGCGCGCAGACGCGCGCGCTCGCCGAAGAGTTCGGCAAGACGCCGCTCGAATGCAGCGACTCGCCCGGTTTTGTCTCGAACAGGGTCTTGATGCCGATGATCAACGAAGCGATCTTCGCCCTGCAAGAAGGGGTGGCGACGCGCGAAGCGATCGACGGCATCATGAAGCTCGGCATGAACCATCCGATGGGGCCGTTGACGCTCGCCGATCTGATCGGGTTGGACGTGTGTCTGGCCATTCTGAACGTTCTCTACGCGGAGTTAGGCGATCCGAAATACCGTCCTTGTCCGCTGCTCAAACGTTACGTCGATGCCGGCTGGTTGGGACGCAAG
>CAKZOF010000369.1 GCA_937135995.1 uncultured Pyrinomonas sp. | reverse complement strand
TTCCCTGCGTGCTGACCATCACCAAGGGCGCTTACGAGCCTCGCTACGCCTCGTTGAAGGGCATCATGGCGGCCAAGAAGAAGCCGCTCGAGGAGAAGGCCGTCGAGCCGGGCGACGAGCGACTCGGCGAGCGCCGGATCGTCCGGCCCTGTTGTGGACGAGGCCTCTCTCGCCATCTTTCTTCAGATTCGAGCGGCAAGCGACGTGGCATCTGCGCTCGGCGCGACGGACGATTTCTCTTTTGTCCGACGATGAGCGATAATCTTATTTTTGAATCTCGGGAGATCGTATCGTGCGGATCGAACTCTATGGACGAAGTTAACTCTCACATCACGGAACTGGAAACGGGCAGCGATGGCGGCGAACACCCGCAGATACCGGACATGTTGCCGATTTTGCCGCTGCGCGACATCGTCATCTACCCGTTCATGATCGTGCCGCTTTTCGTCTCGCGCGAACGGTCCATTCGTGCCGTGGAACACGCGCTTGGCGAGAACCGACTGATCCTGCTTCTTTCGCAGCGGGATCTTGACAAAGAAGAGCCGACGGCCGAAGACCTTTACACCACAGGAACCGTCGCCGTCGTCATGCGCATGTTGAAGCTTCCCGATGGGCGTACGCGCATTCTGGTGCAGGGATTGGCGCGCGCGCGCGTCGTGGAAGTGACCGAGACAAACGGTTTTCTGAGCGCGCATCTTGCAGTGTTGCGCGAGCCGCCCGTGCCGGAAGGGTCGCTCGAAGTCGAAGCGCTGATCCGCAACGTGCGCGCGCTGTTGGAGAAGGCGGCCAACCTCGGGAAGAACATTTCGCCCGAGGTGATGGCGATCGCCGCCAATCTGGACGACGCCGGGCGATTGGCCGATCTGGCTGCGTCCAATTTGGAGTTGCGCGTCGATGACGCGCAGTCCGTGCTCGACATCGTCGATCCAGTGGACCGGTTGCGGCGCATCAACGAACTGCTCAACCGCGAGATCGAAGTGCTCACGGTGCAGCAGGAGATCAACACGCAGGCCCGCGCCGACATCGACCGTTCGCAGCGCGAATTCTTCCTCCGGCAGCAGCTCAAAGCGATTCAAGCCGAACTCGGCGAAGGCAATGAACTGGCCGAAGAGATCGCCCAGTTTCAACGCAAAGTCGCCGCAGCAGGCATGCCGCCACAGGCTGAAGAGGAGGTCTTGCGACAGCTCAAAAAGCTCGAACGGATGCACCCGGACGCCGCAGAAACGGCGACGTTGCGCAACTGGCTGGAGATCATGGTGGACCTGCCGTGGTCGCGTTCTTCCAAAGACAACCTCGATCTGGCCAAAGCGGCGCGCATTCTCGACGAAGATCACTACGGGTTGGAGAAGGTCAAAGAGCGCATCCTCGAAGCGCTAGCCGTGCGCAAGCTCAAAGAGAAGCCGAAAGGCCCGATCCTCTGCCTCGTTGGGCCGCCGGGCGTTGGCAAGACCAGTCTGGGGCGCTCGATCGCGCGCGCTCTCGACCGCAAGTTCGTCCGATTGAGTCTGGGCGGCGTCCACGACGAAGCGGAGATTCGCGGCCACCGGCGCACGTACGTTGGCGCCATGCCCGGGCGCATCATTCAAGCTCTGCAGCAGGCGGGCACCAACAACCCGCTCATCATGCTCGACGAGATCGACAAAGTGGGAGCCGATTTTCGCGGCGACCCGAGTTCCGCCTTGCTCGAAGTGCTCGATCCTGAACAGAACAACAGCTTCCGCGACAACTACCTGGGCGTTCCGTTCGACCTGTCGAACGTGATGTTCATGACGACGGCCAATGTCCTCGACACGATTCAGCCGGCCCTACGCGACCGCATGGAGGTCATCCAACTATCGGGCTACACGGAAGAGGAGAAGCTCGAAATCGCACGGCGCCACCTTCTGCCCAAGCAGATGGAAGAGAACGGCATCACGCCGCGACATCTGCAGATTTCGCGCCGGGCGTTGGCAGCCATCATCAACCAGTACACGCAAGAGGCTGGACTCCGGCAGTTGGAACGCGAGATCGGCAAGATCTGTCGCAAAGTGGCGCGGCGCGTCGCCGAAGGCAACGACGAAACGGTGCGCGTCTCGCTCAAGAATCTGCACGAGTTTCTCGGCGCGCCCAAGATTCAGCCGGAAGAGATCCTGCGGCGCGATGCCATCGGCGTGGCGACTGGGCTGGCATGGACGGCCACTGGCGGCGATGTCCTCTTCATCGAGGCGCTGCGCGTGCGCGGCAAAGGCGATCTCGTGTTGACCGGACAACTCGGCGACGTCATGAAGGAATCGGCGCAGGCGGCCTTCTCCTACGCCAAGGCGCGGGCGCGCGAACTCGGCATTGCGGAAGAGGATTTCAACACCTACGACCTGCATATCCACATCCCCGAAGGGGCTATTCCCAAGGATGGCCCATCGGCCGGCATCACGCTGGCGACGGCGATGGTCTCGGTGCTGGCGCAGCGTCCCGTGCGGCGCGACGTGGCGATGACGGGCGAGATCACCTTGCGCGGCAACGTGCTCCCCGTCGGCGGGATCAAGGAGAAGGTTCTCGCCGCGCGTCGAGCGCGCGTGTCAACCGTTATCCTACCGCAACAAAATCGGCGTGACTTGGACGAAATCCCGAAGGAACTCTTCGCCAACGTGCGGTTCGTCTTCGTCGAGAACGTTCAACAGGTCTTTCGCGAGGCGTTGCGCGAAAAAGTCCAGCCCGCGGCCTCTGGCGCGACCCGCCCGGCCAAAGTGCCGCAGGCGGCTTCGCCGCCGCGGGTCTGATTCGGTGGAAAATCTCACCGATTCGGCCTTTTTAACTGGTGTCGAAGTTTGACTCGCGACTGGCGGTGTGCTACGCTGCGCCACTGTCGGACCGCCACCGGCGATCCCCTGCATCATCTCGCGGCGGGGCGGTTCGAGCGGTGCAGCGCGGAAACCTTTCGATTGCAAGGTAGACGGAGGACCTGATGGCACGTAGCCTCTCCCGCTCGATTCCCCGAATCTTTCTGCTCGGCGCGCTGCTGGCTCCGAGCCTGCCGGTTGCGGCGCAAACGCCGTCGGCATCGGCGCTGCGCGGCGCCCAAACCGAGATAGAGCGCCAAGAAGCGCGCGTGTCGCAGATCATTGCACGGGCTGAGAGCCTCTTCAAACAGGGAGAGATCAACCTTCGCGACAACCGGCGTGAGCAGGCGCGGGATGACTTCGACAAGGCGGTCGACCTGATCCTCGAATCCGGCTTCGACGTGCGTGCCAACCAACGGTTGCGCGATTACTACCTGCAGTTGGTTGAACGTATCTACCGGCTCGAAGTGCCGCAGATCGCTCCGGCGACGACGGCCTCTGCGGCGGCGAGCGGCGAAACGCTGGTTGCGCAGGCTGCTCCGCCACAGATCGGGTTTCGTCAACAGACGTTCGAGCCTTCGCCGCTCGACGAATTGAGCCGCTTGACCTTGACGCCCGAGGAAGAGAACGTCAGTCCCGAGGACGTCGCGCAACTGGAGGCGGCTAAAAGCTCGGTCAACTTCGACTTCAAGATCAATCCGCTCATTCAGCAGTTCATCAATTACTACCAAGGCCGCGGGCGCACGACCATGGAAATGGGTCTTCGTCGCTCGGGGCGCTACATGAAGCTCGCCCGACGCATCTTCCGCGAGGAAGGTGTGCCGGAAGACCTCGCGTGGCTCGGCCAGGTCGAAAGCGCGTGGCAGCCTCTAGCCCGGTCATGGGCCGGTGCTTCCGGTTTGTGGCAGTTCGTTCCCGGGACGGGCATGCGTTACGGTCTACGCCAAACGGCCTGGGTCGACGAACGCCACAGTTTCGAGAAGGCGACGCGCGCTTCGGCTCGTTACTTGAAGTGGCTCGCGCAACGTTACGGCGGTAACTGGGAGCTGGCGCTGGCTGCTTACAACACGGGCGAAGGCAACGTCGATCGCGCCATCGCGCGGGCTGGAGCAGCCGATTTCTGGCAGATCTACCCGTACATCGCGCAGGAGACGCGCAACTACGTGCCGAACATCTTGGCCACCATCCTGATCGCCAAGAACCCAGAGAAGTATGGCTTTGCGCACGTCAAACCGGAGCCACCGCTATCCTACGACACAGTGAGCGTGCCGCCGCTGACGAGTCTGCGTTTCATCGCCGAAGCGACCGACACGAGCCTTGAATACTTGCGTGACCTCAACCCGGAACTTCGTCGCGACACGACACCGCAAGGTGAGTCTTATGCGGTGCGCGTGCCGCCCGGGCGTGGGCGCACGTTGGTGGCGCTGCTCAAGCGCATTCCACCGGACCAGCGCAACTCGATCCGGTTCGTGCGCGTTGCGCCGGGTGAGAACTTGGCGACCATCGCGGCGCGCACCGGAGCCAATCTGGCGCAATTGCAGTCGCTCAACGAAGGCATCGAGATCAAACCGGGCAGCCGCATCGTGGTTCCCGTCGGCAGCGTCAAAAACGTCGTGATGGCGCGCCCGACCGCTGCGGGTAGCACCGCTCCGGCCAAACGGTTGGTTCGCGTGCGCGCGCGCCAAGGCGAGACGGTGGCGCAGATTGCGGCGCGCCACGGGGCGTCTGCCGACGAAGTGGCGCGACTGAACGGCGTGGCGGCCAACGCCCCGCTCGCTGCCGGACGCGAGATCATCGTTCCATCGTCCGGCGTCAGCAAGTCTTCCGCTTCTCCGCGATCATCGCGCCGTCGTCGCTGAAGCCGATCGGGTGGAAAAGCGTTGTGGGTTTGAGCAGCGAAAGCGCGCCGCATGCAGGGGCGCGCTTTCCTGCTTTCGAGGGCGAGCCTTATCAACGCTCTGCACTGTTCGGTTTGGCAGCCCCGAGCGTAGCAGCGAAGCATAGCGCCTTCAACGCTTTGCCTGTCTCGTTGGACGCCTCGGAAGCATTGACAGCGGAGTTCGTGACAGTTGGGCGGACCATTCTTTCGCGTCGCATCGCCGAAAGCTCCTGTTTTATCCGCGCTTTCGGCGCAAATCCGTTGGACCGGAATTCTTCGTGGAGTGCCTCACCATACTCTTCTGCACTCGTTCAGCGGCTGTGTACGGCATCGATGCCGATCTGGTCGAAGTGGAGGTTGATCTGGTTCCGTCGCGCGGCGAAAGCGACGCGGCGTCGGTGACCATTGTCGGGTTGCCGGATTTAGCCGTGCGCGAATCGCGCGAGCGCATTCGTGCTGCAATCAACAACAGCGGCTTCTTCTTCCCGTTCAATCGGATGACGGTGAACCTTGCGCCCGCCGACGTGCGCAAAGAGGGAGCCAGTTTTGACCTACCGATTGCGCTCGGCATCCTCGGCGCAAACGGCGATTTGGGCGATCTTGCCGGACTCGAAAAGGTGCTTGCCGTGGGCGAACTGGCCCTCGATGGGCGCGTGCGTCCCGTGCGCGGTGTTCTGCCGATCGCCATGCGCGCGCGACAGGCGCGCATCGAGCACTTGCTCGTTCCCGAGGAGAACGCCGCTGAAGCAGCCGTGGTGACGGGCGTCAACGTCTATCCGGTGGCAGATTTGCGGCGCGCCGTCGAGACGGCGCGAGCGCTCGAAAGCGGCGACGCAAACCGGCGTCCGACGCCGCTGCGTCTCGACCCGCAGGCGCTCATGGCTCACAAGGATGAGTACGCCGTGGATTTCCGCGAAGTGCGCGGGCAGCACGCGGCCAAGCGCGCGCTGGAAGTGGCGAGTGCGGGTGCTCATAACATTCTACTCATCGGGCCACCCGGATCGGGCAAAACCATGCTCGCCAAGCGCGTCCCGACGATTCTGCCACCGCTGGAATTCGAGGCGGCCCTGGAATTGACCAAGATCTATTCGGTCGCCGGATTAACGGGGCGCATCGGGTTGGTCACGCAGCGTCCGTTTCGCTCACCGCACCACACGATCAGCGATGCAGGATTGATCGGCGGCGGCGCCGTGCCGCGTCCCGGCGAGGTGTCGCTCGCCCATCACGGCGTGCTCTTTCTTGACGAGCTGCCGGAGTTTGACCGCAGCGTGCTGGAAGTTTTGCGCCAACCTTTGGAAGATCAAAAGGTGACCATTAGTCGCGCGGCGATGTCGCTGACTTTCCCCGCTTCGTTCATGCTCGTCGCCGCGATGAACCCTTGCCCGTGTGGATTTTGGAACGATCCGACGCGCGAATGCCGGTGCACGCCGTTGCAGATCCGGCGCTACGTCGGGAGAATTTCAGGCCCGTTGCTCGACCGCATAGACATTCACATCGACGTGCCCGCCGTGAAGTTCAAAGAGTTGACGGGCGACGCGCCGATGGCCGAAAGCTCGGCCGACATTCGCGCGCGCGTCGTGGCGGCACGCGCGCGCCAGCGGGCGCGCTTTCAAGGCGAGGGCATCTTCGCCAACGCGCAGATGCAACCGCGGCATATTCGCCGCTTCTGTCGCATTGACGCCGAGTGCGAGCGGATGTTAGAGAATGCTGTGGCGCGGCTGGGGTTGTCGGCGCGCGCCATCGACCGCATACTGAAGGTCAGTCGCACCATTGCCGATCTTGAAGGCACGTCCGAGATCCGACCCGCCCACATCGCCGAGGCCGTCGGGTACCGTTCACTCGACCGGGTCTATTGGACGTGAGCGCGCACGAAAACGTCGGCACGGTGCACGAAAAGATCAATTTTTACGGCGGACAAGGCAACGACGCGCGCAACCGGGGGCATCACAAGGCGCGTGGAGGAGCTTGGCGCAAAGCCGCCACAGAGGAGCGGCTTTGTCGGCGAGGATGTCTTCGTTTGGAGCGTGTTCTGTCCGTCGCGCGCTAGGAGGAGCCAGAGGATCTTCAAAGCCTTGTCGTCGGGGCGGGCAGCGAACACGTGACCGAAGCCGAAAAAGTCGAGGCGGGGACGCCGCAAGAATCCGATTTCGAACTGGCGCAGCGCGCCGCGCGCGGCGATGCGCAAGCTTTCGAGCAGCTTTATGAACGCCACAATCGGCGCGTCTATTCGCTCTGCCTGCGCATGACGGGCAACACGAGCGAGGCCGAGGACCTGATGCAAGAGGTCTTCATTCAGCTCTTTCGCAAGATCGGAAGCTTTCGCGGCGAGTCGGCGTTCACCACTTGGCTGCATCGTCTGACGGTCAATCAAGTGCTGATGCACTTTCGCAAACGCGGAGTGCGCTTGGAGCAGACGACCGAGGATGGCGAAACGCCCGTGCAGATCGTCAAGGGCACGGAGAACCCCAACGCGATGCCGATCGTCGA
>CAKZOF010000368.1 GCA_937135995.1 uncultured Pyrinomonas sp. | reverse complement strand
AGCAGATCCATGCACGTCAGCGCTTCCTCAATCGCGCGAGTGTCTTGTGCGGACAAGGGCAGCCAACCGGATACATGCGGCGTCCGGCCCAGCGACACCAGCTCCCGCACAGTGAACGGAACCGGTGCCTCGACCGATTGCGGTAGCCAGGCAAGCCGGCGCGCGCGTTCGCGCGCGGACAGCGCGCGTAAATCGCGACCTTCCAGCAAGACGCGTCCCTGAAAACACGGTTGCAAGCCGCCCAACGCCCGTAACAGTGTGGTTTTGCCCGCTCCGTTGGGACCCACGAAACCCCACACTTCGCCGGCGCAAAGAGCGGCTGGAGAGCCGCTTGCGCGAGCTCGAACTGCTGCAGCGCGGTGCGGCCGTCGCCGACGCCCTCGTCGCCGACGTGCCGGTTCTCGATGCGGAGGACGTCGCGGATCTCGAAGATGCCCCGGACGACGAGGTCGCCGCAGCAGAGGAAACGGTGCTCGATGAGGCCACGGCGGCCACCACCATCAACGAGCTCAAAGCCGAAATCCGCACCTTGAAGAGCCTGGAAACGCTGGCGCTGGCCGTGCGCCGTCGCGGCGAGGACCGGAAGTGGCGGGAACTCGCGAATCTCCTCTCAGAGATCTTCACGCCAGCGGCGATCGCCAACGCGCTCGGCGAGGAGGCCACCCCCTACGATGGCGGCACGCCGCAGCTTCCAAAGCCTTCACCCGCGCAGAAGCTGGTGATCTTCACCGAGCATCGCGACACGCTGAACTACCTCGAACAGCGCATTTCGACGCTGCTCGGCCGGCCGGAGGCGGTCGTCTGCATCCACGGCGGCATGGGCCGCGAGGAGCGGATGAAAGCGCAAGAAGCCTTCCGCCACGATCCCACCGCAAAGGTCTTGGTCGCCACCGATGCCGCCGGTGAGGGCATCAATCTTCAGCGCGCGCATTTGATGGTGAACTACGATCTGCCGTGGAACCCGAGCCGCATCGAACAGCGCTTC
This sequence comes from uncultured Pyrinomonas sp., assembly GCA_937135995.1. Classification (GTDB taxonomy): domain Bacteria; phylum Acidobacteriota; class Blastocatellia; order Pyrinomonadales; family Pyrinomonadaceae; genus Pyrinomonas. Next base: position 2,422 of record CAKZOF010000368.1, on the reverse strand, counting down.
GGACGCATCCACCGCATCGGTCAGACGGAAGTCTGCCACCTGTGGAACCTGGTTGCCGAGGAAACCCGCGAAGGCGAGGTCTACCGAACTCTTCTGGAAAAGCTGAACGAGGCGCGCAACGCCCTCAGCGGCAAGGTCTTCGATGTACTCGGCAAGGTGGTGTTCGAGGGGCGGCCGCTTCGCGACCTCCTCATCGAAGCGGTGCGCTACGGCGAGCAGCCGGAGGTGCGGGCACGGCTGACCCGGGTCGTCGCCAACGCCTTTGACCGGACCAAGCTGATCGACCTGATCGAGGAGCGCGCGTTGGCGCACGACGCCATGGACGCGAGCCGCGGCGGTTCGAGATCACCCACGTTCCGGCCGCCGTTCGCCGTCGCGACCGGCTGATCGGCTCACGAGAGCCGGTGCTGCCGCGCTACGAACGGATCGTCTTCGAGAAATCGCTGATCGCACCCCAGGGCCAACCACCAGCTGCGTTTGTTTGCCCGGGTCATCCGCTGCTGGACGCGACGCTCGATCTGGTCATCGAACGCCACCGCGACCTGCTGCGTCGTGGCGCCGTTCTCATCGACGATCGCGACGCGGGTCGGGAACCGCGCATGCTGTTCTATCTCGAACACGCCATCCAGGACGCCAGCACCACCCGTTCCGGGGACCGCCGCATCGTCTCCAAGCGCATGCTGTACATCGAGACGGATGCGGCAGGCGCCATGCGTCACCTGCACTATGCGCCCTACCTCGACTACCGGCCGCGACAACCGGACGAGCCCGACGAAGCGACGATCCTCGCCTGGCCGGAATGCGCCTGGATCCGCCGCGATCTCGAACAGAAGGTGCAGGCCTATGCCATCGCCCGCGGCATCTCGGCGACGCGCCAGCGCCCGTTCTCTTGCACGAACTGGAAAGCGGTCCGGATCTCTGCTTCCACCACCGCCGCCCCGCCGAGTGTGGAGATGGAACGTATCTTGACGTCATCCTTTTCAAGGTCCAGATAAGCGACCCGCGCGATCAAACGCCGCGCTTCGCTCTCGCTCAAACGAGGCGCAAGGCTCGCGATCAGGGTCGTGACGGCGAGCAAACAAAAAGATGCAGCGCAAAGAAGGGACTTCCTGTTCACCAAACTACGCGGCGCCGTAAGCCCCGGCGTCGACGCCTGGGGAGCAGGCGCCGCATCCTCCTTTCTGCCCCGGCTTGCTGCCGCGGGGTCTATGATGGGCGATTCCTCCGCGCCAAAGACCATAGCGCGAAAGCGGCTTCAGCAGCAACCACTGGGTCGGTCTCTTTTCGCTGCGGATCTTTGCGAAGTTGTTGATCGAGCGCGATCCTCGCGGACACCCTTACGTCCGCATCTCTTCACCCGAGGATCTTGGGCGTCCTCTCGCAATCGTCGAATCCTCAACGTGGTAGGCACGCTCTATTAGAAACTCCACTGAGGATCTCGATCTTCCTCACGCAACCGCCTGCACGGGGTTGCCACAAAACGGCGATCGCGTTTCGATGTACCCTTTGCCCAACGCCTTGCGTAACACCGAAACGTTGCGCGCCAGCCCTGATTCTTCCACGAACGTCTCAGGCCAAACACGCTCCATCAACTCGTCCTTGGTCAAGACGTGTCCGTGATGTTCAACCAACGCCAACAGCGTCTCCACCGCTTTCGGCGTCGGCCCGTCGGCTGCGCCAGAGGACCTTTCCTCGCTCGTTCACCCCAAGGGGGCCGAGTTCGCCGCAGCGATTGCTTTGGACCATTGCGTTCACGGCGGGAAACTTGCGATCAGGATTTTGTCTGAAAACTTTCAGCTTTCTGTCAAGACGCGACGGCCGAGATCCTTTACAAGCTCTGCTCGGCTAGCAATCGCCCAGGCGTTTGTTCTAGCGGCGTGAAGCCTTCGCCGACTGCGCCTGTCAATTTGACTAGGGCGAAGACGGCCGAGTAGACGAGCACCCGCCGCTGGTCGGTGCCGCCGATCGCCCGCGCCGCGTGGGGGACCGCGAGGCCGACGAACCAGATGGGGCCGGCCGCGGCGGTCGCGGCGCCGCACAGGAGGGTGATCGCGAGCGCGCCCGCGATGCGGGTCCGCCCGATGCTCGCGCCGAGCGCCCGCGCGGTGTCGTCGCCGGCGGCGGACAGCGCATAGACCGTGCCGAGCGCGGACACGGCGACTTCGCGCGCGGCCATGCCGGGCACGAGCGCGATGCTGATCTGCCAGTTGAAGCCGATGGGTTCGAGCACGACGGCGAGCGCGCGGCCGAGCGTGCCGGCGAGGCTGGTTTCGATGGCGGGCGCGGTGCTGCCCGGCGGTGGGTGCGCGGGCACGTTGACCGGCATGGCCAGGGCCTCGTCGTGCATCAGCCGTACGCCTTCGAGCCCCAGCACATTGGCGATCTCGTGCGGGTCGACGAACATGGAGGTGGTGCCGTGCGG
>CAKZOF010000367.1 GCA_937135995.1 uncultured Pyrinomonas sp. | reverse complement strand
TATTTCACGCATGGTGAAGAAGCGCACGCCGAGCCGCCGGATCAACTCGCGTTCGCCGGGATCGACATCGCGCGCGCCGACGTGAGCGCAAAAGCGCGGGTCGAGCTTGGGCGCGTAGCCGGCAACGTGCGTCAGTTCGCGCGCTCCGTGACCGAAGAGCGCGGCCAGCGGCATGCCGTGCACGTTGCCCGTCGGCGTGGTCTCGGGCGTGTTCATGTCGGCGTGGGCATCCAACCAGATGAGGCCCAGCGCCTTGTCCTGTTCGTGAAAGAACGAGGCGACGCCAGCCACGCTGCCAGCGGCGATGGAGTGATCTCCGCCGAGGATGATCGGAAACTCGCTGGCGCGCAGGATGCTCCGCACTTCGGCGGCGACCTCTTCGCAAACGGCGCTGATTTCGCGCAGGTACTTGGCCCGATCATCGGGCGAGGCCGCTCGCGCGGGCGGCATGATGCGCAGGTCGCCCAGATCGCGCACATCGTAGCCGAGGCGTGCGATCCGGTCGCCCAAGCGGGCGATGCGCAACGCCGCCGGGCCGAGTTCCACGCCGGCCAAGCTCCCGCCAAAATTGAGCGGCACGCCGAGAATGGCGACGCGCCTCGCCGTTGTCCCCCCGAGGTTCGTGCTTGCCGTGACCATCTCTCTTCGCTCCACCGGATGACCCGACTCCGGCGCTTCAAACATCCAACCCGCCAAAGACGCTTCCGCCAGACGACTGCGACGGGAAGAAAGGCTTCAGCAATCCGGCGAGCGCGGCGAGGTTGCGCGTTTGAATCAGCAACTCACCTGGTCCAGCGAACTCAGCGACGATGCCTTCGCCGCTGACGAAGCTGCGGAAGAAACCCGCCGCAGCCTTGCGCAGAGTGTATTGCATGGTCCCCTCCCACGCGACCAGGTGGCCCGTGTCAACGACGTAGCGCTCGTTCGGCCCAAGCCGCTTGCGGTGGATCGCGCCGTAAGAAGAGACAAGCAACAGACCGCTTCCCTGCACTTGGAGAATGAACAGCCCTTCGCCGCTGAAGAACGAGCGCGCGCCGCCCCAGCGCGTGTTCACCGCCAACGATGCATCGCCAGCAAGGTAAGAACTCGATTGGACGAAGAACGTCTGCTCGCGCATCTCGATGGCGGCGATGTCGCCCGGCGCGCCCGGGGCCAGCGCCACCTCGCCCGGACCGCCGCGCGCCGTGAAGGTCGAGATGAAGGCCGACTCGCCAGCGACGGCACGCTTGAGCGCGCCGAGCAGACCGCCCTTCATCTGCGACTGAAGTTCGACGTTGGCCGACATCGCGACCATGGCGCCCGCTTCGGCGAGAATGGACTGCTCCGGTTCGAGCCGCACCACGGCCAGCGCGAACGCGGGCTGATGAAGTATCTCATAGCTGTAACCGAGGCCGCTGCCACGGCCATCCGCGTCGAGATTGATCTCGCCAGCCGCCGCGTTGGCTACCGCTACGGACGCGCCGCAAACACCGCAGAAACGCGCCCCTTCCACCACCGGGGCGCCACACCGAGCGCAGGTCATAGGTTCACCCCTCGCGATCTGTTCAAGATGATCTCCACCGCTTGTTCCGGCGTGTCGGCGAAGTCGAGCAACTGCACGTCCTCGTCGCTCACCACCAGATTTTCGCGCCAGCAATCCACCACGCGACGCCAGCACTGGCCCAGCAGCACCAGTGGGCGCGGCTCGATGACGCGCGTCAAGAGCTTGTTCCACACGAGCGCGACTTCGGTCACCGTCCCCATGCCGCCGCGCAGCGCGATGAAACCGACCGAGCGCGTGATCAAGTGCTGAAGCCGTTCGTAGAAGTGGGCCGTGGCCACCTTGTCGGTCAAGTACTTGTTCGGCTCGGCGGTGAACTGCGTCATCACGATGCCGAGCACGCGCCCGCCGCGGCGACGCGCGCCGCGGCTAGCTGCTTCCATCACGCCGAGGTAGCCGCCAGTGCAGATGGTGAAACCACGCTCGGCCAACAACTCGCCGATGCGCTCGGCTTGCGCGTATTCGGGCGCGCTCTCCGTGCACTTGGAACCACCGAAGATGGTAATGATCGGCTGCACCATCAACTCATCCTTTCGTGACAAGGCTTGCGTGCCGTGATCAACAGCGACCCTTCGGCCCGGTAGCTCAAGTAGTCGGCGCGCGACGCAAACCAGCGCGTCGGATACTCCTCGTTCACCGGCGTCGGATCGTAGAGGCGTTCATCGTTGATCTCGACGAAACCGGCCGCGGCGAACAAGCGGTGGTAATCGCCGATGCCAAGCAGGTGAACCGGGACGTTCAACCGCTCAACCCAACCGTGCGTGGCGCGGTTCTCGCGGAAGAGGTCGACCACCACGACGACGCGCGCCCCTGGCACGAGCACGCGACATAACTCGCGCAGCGCGGTCGCGATGTCGGCGTAGTAGTAAAGCGATTCCATCGAGAAGGCGTGACTGAACCGCTGGTCGGCAAAAGGCAGGCGTTCGGCGTTGGCGGCGCAAAAGTAGGCGTTGCGAAAGTCGACGCTGCGCCGAAGCGCAAGACGCACCATCTCGTCCGAAAGATCGACGCCGACGGCGAACCCGTCCGTGGCCCGTGCGGCCATCCAGCGCGTGGCCCACCCCGAGCCGCAACCGAGATCGAGAGCGCGCGCCGCGCGGTGAAGGCCCAGCCGCGCGAGCGCTTGCAAGCCGACCGGCAGATGGCCGCGCTCCATCCGCTCGGCGCTGCCTGCACGCGCCCACTGGTTGAACTCCGATCGCAAACGCTCTTCCATGCTACTTACGGACGCAAACGGTAGAGCATACGCGGGAACGGGATCGTCTCGCGCACGTGCTCGACGCCGCACAGCCACGCAACGCAGCGTTCGATGCCCATGCCGAAGCCAGCGTGCGGCACACTGCCGTAGCGGCGCAGGTCAAGATACCACTCGAAGGCGTCGCGCGGGAGATCGTGCGCGCGTATCTGCTCTTCGAGAAACTCGAGCGACGTAGCACGCTCGCCGCCACCGATGATCTCGCCGTAGCCTTCGGGCGCGAGCACGTCGACGCCGAGCGCCAGCTCGGGCCGTTCAGGGTCGCGCGCCATGTAGAAGGCCTTCACCGCCGCCGGAAAACGGTGGACCATCACGGGGCGGTCGAACTGCTGCGAGAGGTACGTCTCATCGGGCGCGCCGAAATCGCCGCCCCACTCGAAGCGCGTCGCGAGCGCGCCGCTTTCGTAGCCCTGCTGCAACAGGCGCACGGCCTCGTCGTAGTGAAGACGCGGAAAAGGCGGCGCGATCCGTTCGAGCGGCGTCGTGTCGCGCTCTAGCGTCTTCAGCTCCTCGCGCCGCTCGTCGAGCACGCGCGCGACGATCGCTGTCAGGAAGCGCTCGCTCAGCTCCATCACGTCGTCGATGGTCGCGTAGGCCATCTCTGGTTCGACCATCCAGAATTCGGTCAAGTGGCGGCGCGTCTTCGATTTCTCAGCGCGAAACGTTGGGCCGAAACAATAGACGCGGCCGAACGCAGCCGCTGTCGCCTCGTTGTAGAGCTGGCCCGATTGCGTCAGATAGGCCTTTTCGTCCTCGAAGTAGTTGACCTCGAAGAGCGTGGTCGTCCCTTCGCACGCCGCCGGCGTCAGAATCGGCGCGTCGCACAGGATGAATCCCTCGCTGTCGAGGAAATCGCGCACGGCGCGCACCACCGTGTGGCGCACGCGCAAGATGGCGTGCTGGCGGCGCGAGCGGATCCACAGGTGCCGGTGGTCGAGCAGAAATTCGATGCCGTGCTCTTTGGGTGTGATCGGGTAGCCGGTGGCCGCTTGCACCACTTCGGCGTCCACGACGTCGATCTCGTAGCCGCCCGGCGCGCGCGCGTCTTCGCGGACGCGCCCGCGCACGACGAGCGACGATTCTTGGCCCAAGCGGTCCAGTGTCTCCCACACTTCGGGCCGCACGGCGCTCTTGACGACCACGCACTGAACGATGCCGCTTCCATCGCGCACCTGCGGGAAGAGGATCTTTCCGCTCGAACGCGCGTTGTAGAGCCAGCCCTTGACCGTGACCTCTTCGCCGACGTGGTGCCGTAGATCGGCGACGCGCACCTGCGGCTTGGAAAAGAGCAACGAACTACCCATTTTTCTCCCTCGACTGAGCGTCAAATTACTTCCGCAGCGATCGGGTCGGCGATGCGCGCGGCGATCTGCCGCCGGATCTCGGGAAAACGCTCTAACCACTCGAGCGCTTGCAAGACGATCTCGAGCGTCGGGCGGATGAAACGGGCGTAAGCTTTGCCGCGCCCGTAGACCGCCGTCTGGCAAGAGAAGGTGCCGACCGCTTTCAACCCACGCTGCACCGTGGTCAAGCGAAACTCGCGCGCGAACTCGTCTGGGTCGATGAACGGCAACCCGCGCGCGGCGCGCGCTTCGAGAAAGAAGAGCCGCCGCTCGCGCAACTCCGCCAAAGAGGGCGGCGCCTGCTGCCGGTCCAGCAGGAGCGAAACCAGATCGTAGCTCGCCGGCCCCATGCGCGCGTCTTGATGATCGATGATGCGCAAACGTCCCTGACGATCGACCATCAGGTTCGAAACGTGAAAATCGCGGTGGCAGAGCACGCGCGGGCGCTGGGCCAGCTCGCGGGCTAGTTCCGCCAGTTCGTCCTTGAACCGGCGTTCTTCGTCGGTTTTCAGTTCCTCACCGCGCAAGCTACCGAAATAGTGTTGGCAGAAGAACTCCAACTCCCAAAAGAGCTTCGCTTCGTCGAAAGCGACGCGACTGCAAACGGAGTTGCGCGCCGCGGCCAGTGTAGTCGCCGCTTGAATGCGCGCGATCAATTCGATCGCCTCTTCGAGGCGCTGCTCGCGCTCCTCGTCGGATGCAGCCTCGAGCACGGCGCGTAGTTGACGGTCGCCCAAATCTTCTTGCACGATGATGCCCGCGTCGCCATCGACGGCGATCACTTGCGGCACAGGTAGCCCCGCTTCGGTGAAAAGGCGCGTCACATCGAGAAAAGGGTGCGCGTCGGGATCGAACGGCTCGGGATAGACGGCGACCACCGCCGTGCCTCCGCACCACGGGAGGCGAAAATAGGCACGCACGGAAGCATCGGGCGTCAGCGCCGTGATGCGCTCGCGATCCACCACACGGCCCGTGCGCGCAAGATAACGCATCAAGCGCGCGAGCGCCGAATCGGCTGGTGATTCCGTGATAGGCGCGCTCGGTTGTTTCATCTCGGGGCGACCAACTCTTTTCATCCGCGGCGAGAAGCGAACTCTGCGTTCCAAGCGATGCGCCGAAGCGACGAGATTGTAGCACCTCAACGCGAGAGAGCAAAACTTCCGCCGCCGATGGCCCCGACGAACCTTTCAGATCGCACCTTGACAGCCGCCGCCGCGCGGCTTTAAATGCCAACGAGCGACCGAAACGGCGCCGCAGACGCTGCGCACTGGTCCAGCACTGCAGCGAAGCACCCGTCTGCAACGGAGGCGCGGTGGCATCCGAACGCGCTCTCGATGCCCTTTCGTTCGGTCAGAGGCAAGGCACTGCCACCGTATTCAATAAAACGTCGGGGAGGCTGATGATGCAGAACTTATCCGGTTGGAAACGAGCAGCCCTCTATGCAACAACGCTCGTCGTCGCTTTTCTGCTCGGTTTCGTTCCCATGTGGCTCTCGGCGCGCGAGCGCCGCCGCCAACTCGGCGAGACGCAAAAGAGCTTGCGCCTCGCCGTGATGCAGAACGAACTGGCCTCAGCGGTGATCGATGCGCGGCGCGGCGAGTACGAGCAAGCGCGCCGCGCGGCGAGCAACTTCTTCACGGCGGTGCGCGCCGAAATGGACCGGCAACAAGACGCCGCCATTTCGGCCGAGCAAGCAGCCGCGCTGCGCCCCGTTCTTGCCGAACGCGACGAGATCATCACCTTGCTGGCGCGCAGCGATCCGGCGTCGGCAGATCGCCTCACGCAACTCTATCTCGCCTTCCGCAGCGCCGTGCCCCCCGCGACGCGCTGAACTAGCGCGCGTAACGCGCCACCGTCTGCGGAAAGAGCTGCAGCCCGCGCGGCAGCTTCTTCATCTCGATGGCCCGCGTCCCCGACAAAACATCTCTCGCCTTGAGTCCATAAACCGCCTGATTCAAATCGTTGTCTGGATTGATCACGGCACCTTCCAAAGCTGCGCCGATGAAGGCGCCTTTGGAGCGCGAGTAGGAGAGTATGCCGGCATCGAGCGTGACGTTGGTCGAAGCGCTCGCGCTTCTTCCCACCGGTCCAGCAGCGATGCTGACATCGCCGCCGAGCGTGACCTTATCCTTCAACAACCCTTGCAGTCCGGCCTCGTTCATGATGAGCAGCACGAGATCGGTTTTGGAGGCGCCGATCTGTGCGCCGAAGCTACCGCCGCCGAGCGTGAAGAAGGCTGGCGCGCTCCAACTGCCGTCAGCGAGCCGTCGGCTGATGACGCCCTTGCCGCCGCGCCCGCCGAAGACGAAAGCCGCCCGCAACACATCCGGAAAGACGGCGATCGCCTGCGCTCGTTCGAGCAACTCGCGCGGAATCGCTCTGTCGGGCACGGCCATGATCTGCTCGAGCACGCGCGACGCGCTCGCCGCTCTTTTCACCGCCTCGTTCATCTCCTTGCTCGGCTGCGTCGCGCGCGGGCGCGTCTGCGCCGCGCACAAGGGCGCAACAAGCGCCACCGATAAAAACCAAACCAAAGATCGCCTCACTATGCTCGTCATTTTGTCTCTACCTCCATTGATCTAGAGCTTGATCAGGGTCCGCTCGAACGGGAAAACACGCTCGAGCCCTTGGGAAGAGCGGACGAAGCGGGCACCCGCCTCGTCGAACCGACTTCGGCCACGTCGTCAACCTTCGTTCAGCTCTTCCGGATTTAGTCGCGGCCTACTTGTTGAGGGCCATGCGTTAGCGAGCCGTCACTCCCTGCTGCTTGTAGTATCCACCGGACACAAACCGACCCGCGCCACCAATGCCGAGCGTGCGCGCGAGTTCCGCCGGATTCGCCCACTGGCTCGGGCCTGCTTTCCGGTTCGCGTTCTTGCCCTTGTTTCATGTTCGATCGCTCCTTATCTCTATCATAAAGGGAGCGCCAAAAGGGGATAGTCAACAGGGGGGGTGCGCAAACTATAGTTCATCGAACGCGCTTGAACAAGCTGCGCGGGCAGTCTCCGCTCGGTGAGCGCCGTGAGCGCAAGAAAGGCGGCGAAGATTCGACGCACGGCTCGAGGTCCGTTTCGAAAGACGTCAACCTAAAAAAGAGGAGAGGTTATCGCATCTTCCCCGACTAGAGTCGTCGCATCTTCGCGACGCGCCGTCTCACTCGCCCAGAGCGCGGCGAGGTTCATAACGAACCAGTCTTCCTGAAAAAGCTGTTTCAAGCTGTGCTGGCGCTCCAAACTCGCGGCGCGAGGCACCAACGCTCCGTAATTGCGGCGTGACGTGTTTCAAGCTGTGTTGTCTCTCTAAACTTGCTGCGCGTTCTTTTGCTCCTCTGTTCTTTGGCCATTGCTCACCCGTTCGCTCGAGTCTTCTTACGTGGTGCTCGCGCCGTATCTGGCCCTTGACCTTCGCCGCGACTACATTTCAGAGACCGATTCGTTTGATCACGCGAGAGTCCAGGGCTGGTGCGCTTGACTTTCGCTGGGGGACGGGAATATCATCGCCCTCTAACTGAAAACGATTTTCAATTTCATTGTTGAACGAACCGTAACCGGAGGCAAAGACGCTGTGGTCCGCCCTGCACTGCTCTGCTCGTTGCTCCTACTGCTGCCGCTCGCGGCGCGCGCCCAATCCACCATCTACGGCCTCGTCACCGATCGCAACGGCGCGGCCGTCGCCGGCGCGTCCATTGCGCTTCAACCGGCAGACTCCCGCTGGACGCGCACCACCACCACCGACGCGACCGGCACCTTCCGCTTCTTCCGCCTTCCAGCTGGAGACTACTCCGTCACGGCGCGCGCCGCCGGGTTCGCGCCCGCGACCGCTCGCGCGACACTGTCGGGCGCCGACCTGCGGCTCGACCTCGTGCTCGAACCGGCGGCCATCGCCGAGGTGGTCGTCGTCGGCTCCGCCCACCTAACCGAGACGCCCGAAGAGGTTGCGCGTACGCCCGGTTCTGTGGAGACCATCGACGCCAAGACCCTGGAGACGATTCGTCCGTTCACCTTCAGCGACGTTCTGCGCCGCGTCGCCGGCCTCAACGTGCGTGACGAGGAAGGGTTCGGCCTGCGCCCCAACATCGGCATTCGCGGTCTCAACCCGACGCGCTCAACCAAAGTCCTGCTGCTCGAAGACGGTATCCCCTTCACCTACGCGCCCTACGGCGACAACGCTTCTTACTACCATCCACCGGTGGACCGATTCGAAAGCGTGGAAGTGCTCAAAGGTTCAGGCCAGATACTCTACGGCCCAGTCACCGTCGGCGGCGTCATCAACTACATCACGCCGAACCCGCCGGTAGCGCCGGCTGGTTACTTGTCGCTCACGGGCGGTAATCGCGACTACTTCAACGGCCACTTCAACTTCGGCGGTACATGGAAAAACACGGGGCTGCTCTTCGACTTGATGCGCAAACAGGGCGAAGGCGCGCGCGCGAACACACGTTCCGGGCTGAACGATGTCAACTTCAAATCGGTTTCGACCTTTGGCGCGCGACAAGCGCTGACGCTTAAAGCCAACTACTACGGCGAGGACTCGCGAGTCACCTACTCCGGGTTGCGCGAAGACGAATATCGCGCCGACCCGCGCGGCAATCCTTTCCGCAACGATCACTTCGACGGTCACCGCGTCGGCGCGTCGGCCACTCACGCTTACGTCTTCAGCCCGGATCTGACTTTGACCACGAGCCTTTACGGCTCTTACTTCCGTCGCCACTGGTGGCGGCAATCGAGCAACTCCGCCCAACGTCCCAATCGCTTGTTCAACCCGGCAACACGCACGGGCGACCCCGACTGCTTGAGCATGGCCGATCTGCTCACGACGTGCGGTAACGAGGGGCGTCTGCGCCGCTACTATAACTTCGGCGTCGAACCGCGCTTGCGCGCCAACTTTTCGTTGGCCAAGGTGCGCAACGAGCTGGACTTCGGCCTGCGCGCTCATTTTGAAGACCAGAATCGCCTACAGATCAATGGCGACACGCCCATGGCCCGCTCGGGCGCCACGGTGGAAGACAACTTGCGGCGCAATCAGGCCTACTCCGGCTTCGTGCAGAACCGCTTCATCTTCGGCCCGGTTGCCGTCACGCCCGGCTTGCGCATCGAGCACGTCCGCTATCTACGGACCAACCGTTTAGCTAACAACGGTGCCGGCGTCACGGGCCGCACGTCGCTGACGCAATTGGTTCCCGGTCTGGGTCTGTCGTTTAGCCCATCTGCCGCGCTCACTCTCTTCGCGGGCGTCCATCGCGGCTTTGCTCCACCGCGCACCGAAGACATCATCAACAATTCAACGGGCGGCGTCGTCGATCTCGATCCGGAGCTCAGTTGGAATTACGAGTTGGGCCTACGTTCGACGCCCAGACGTGGCCTACGCTTCGACGCGACCCTCTTCCGCATGGATTATGAGAACCAAATCGTTCCGGCCAGCGTCGCCGGCGGCATCGGCGCGACGCTGACCAACGGTGGAACCACACTCCACCAAGGGATCGAGCTTACGAGCCGCATCGACTCGGCCCCGTTGCTCGACCGGACCACCAATCTCTACCTGCGCGTCGCCTACACGTACTTGCCGGTGGCACGCTTCACGGGCGCGCGCTTCAGCAGCATCAGCGGTTTTACGCGCGTGAGCGTCAGCGGCAACCGACTTCCCTACGCGCCAGAACACACGCTTGATGCAGTGATCGGGCTGGCCCACCCGCGCGGACTCGACGCCATGCTCGAAGCGACCTACGTCGGGCGGCAGTTCGGCGACGATTTGAACACAATCGATCCGACGCCCGACGGCCAACGCGGCATCATCCCGAGCTACGTCGTCTGGAACGCGACCGTCAACTATCGGGTGGAATCTTGGCGCACGACCCTTTTCGTCACGACCAAAAACCTTTTCGACCGACTCTACATCGTGGACCGCACGCGCGGTATTCTGCCCGGCAGCCCTCGTCTGGTGCAGGCCGGACTCAAATGGAACTTCTAACGAGCAGGCGCGACCAAGTAAGTGCCGGCTGCTCGTTGCACGCAACTCGCTTCTCGCCCGAAGGCTGCGCTGGACTGACGCGCAGCCTTCGTCTTTTTCGCTTCGTCGGTCGCTCTCGGCGCAAGCTTCGGGCTATAATCCCTGCTCGTTTCAGCACGACGTACGAGGGAGGTTGCCCATGGACGCCCAAAAGCTCGAACACTTCCGACGCAAACTGCTCGCCGAACGCGAGCGCCACTTGGCCCACATCAACGACAACCAGCAGGACGCGCGCCAGATGGCCGAGGCGGACGATGGCGTCAAAGATGCCGCCGACATGTCGCTGCTCGACGTCAATCAAGAGATCGAATACCGTTTGAGTGAACGCGAGTCGCAATTGGTCGCCGAAATCGAAGACGCCTTGCGCCGCATCGATGAAGGGACGTACGGGATCTGCGAACGGTGCGGCCGGCCGATCGACGAGCGCCGCCTCGAAGCGCTGCCGACCGCTCGGTTCGATGCCGCTTGCCAAGCCATCATGGAAGCGGGTCAAGAGACGCCGTCGCTCTAGCGTCGCTGGTTTGTGCCCCGGTCGCCCCTCCGGCGGATCAGGATTTCGGGTGCGACTTGTCGTAGATCTCGATCAGCTTCTCCATGGAGACGTGCGTGTAGATCTGCGTGGTCGAAAGGCGCGCATGGCCGAGCAGCTCTTGAATGTCGCGCAAGTCCGCCCCGTTGTCGAGCAGGTGCGTCGCAAAGGTATGGCGCAGCGAGTGCGGACTGATGTTGTGAATGCCAGCGCACAGTTCGATGTACTTATCGACCATGCGTCCGACCGAGCGTGTTGTGATTCGCGTCCCTTGATAGTTCAAAAAGAGCGCTCGCTCATCGCGCTGTGCAAGCGGCGCATTGCGCAGGAAGTTGTCGCGCACCGTCATGTATTGCAACAGCGCGTGCAACGCCGGTTCGCCGAAGGGCACGATGCGTTGTTTGCGCCGTTTGCCCGTAATGCGCACTGTGCGTTGTCGAAAGTCCACATCCTGCACGTTCAGCCGGAC
>CAKZOF010000366.1 GCA_937135995.1 uncultured Pyrinomonas sp. | reverse complement strand
CTGCGGTTGCATGTCACGGCGGCCGACGAGCAGGATCGTGCGCAGGGCGCGCAGTTGGTGGCCTCTGTGCAGGAGGCAACGGGCGAGCAGGTGGAAGTCGCCTTGGCTGATCAGGGTTACACGGGTGACAAGGCGCGGAAAGCTGCGGCTGAGCATGGAATGAAGTGCGAAGTCATGAAGCTCACGGAAGCGAAGAAAGGGTTGGTGCTGTTGCCGCGCCGCTGGGTGGTCGAGAGAAGTTTCGCGTGGGCGGCACGGTTTCGCCGCCTAGCCAGAGATTACGAGCGATTGCCGGAGACGTTGGCGGGGCTGCATTTTCTAGCCTATGCGATCTTGATACTCAAACGAGTGATGGAAATAGTCGATCATAGTTCATAACAGCCTCTAGGGGCGATCTTGGTGAGCAAGGACGAGCGCCTGAGGGTACGCCCTCAGGCGAAAACGTCAAGACGTTTTGGAGATAGATGTGCCCTTCATAGCACCTTCGCAAGGGAAGGCAGCGACTCGCTATCGCGGGATGAATTGCGGGTGCACCAAGCAAACCATGCAATGTACGCTAGGCGCACTATGGTCTGCGCGCCGCTCCGCCGATTGAACCTCCTGGATGGGATCATCCTACATCAGAATCGGCGTTTAGTCTGATGGCCCCACATAAGTACCAATACGCCTGGGACCCTACGACCCTTGTACGTCGAGCCAAAAGCGAAGCGATCAAACTCTCACTCGAGAGATCGCTCGATGTGCTCTTCGTGCGGTTCAGAAATCGAGGTGTAGACGCAGTGCAGGGACGATCACCGGGCCACGATCGCGGTTGTATCCGGGATTGACTATGTATTGCAAATCGGCAGAGCCGAATATGCCTCGCCAAAGATGGAGTGTGTAATAACTCTCGAAGATGCGCTCTCGCCCGTAATCGAGCGCCCCATCGCCGAGCAAAAATCCATGTCCGCCCAGCGCCAAATACCGACGATGAGATCCCGAGAGGCCATTGCTCACCCAAGCCACTCCGATCTTGTCGCCTCTGCGGTGCCACAGATCGCCTCGCACATCGCCCCCAAACTCAACCGTGTCGTTGGCCTCGGTGTAAGCGAATGATTCGTGACGCCCTTCGTTCCATCCCCAACGACCGAATATTCGCATTCGAGCATTGATTTCCTGCTCGAAATTGGCACCGAAGCCATACTTGACGCGTCCTTGGCGGCGATGCGCTTCGATGTTCGGTTGACGCTCTTTGCCCGCCAGGTAAGCTTCGATCGCTTCATCGTAACTTCCCATATTCGCGTGATTAACGTAAGCGAGCAATCTGTACGATCCGGCTCTCCCGCGGAACAGACTGCGCCGCAGCTCGATCTCCAAGTTCTCTGCCCGAGCGCGCCGCAGCTTCCAATCCAGCTTGATTCCGTTGGCCACTTTGGGCATCAACGCCTCCGCGAATCGCGCTCCCCAGTGTCGGTCTTGGTACTCGACCAACACACCGTAGGTATAACCACGAGTATCAGCGGCATAGTCGTAAGCACCGTTGTTATCAACGGTCCAATTCATGAACTGAAGGTGACTGTCACTGCCGACCGAATTCAGGTCGAAGAAGTCCGCCAAGCTGAACTTACCGGCCCGCACCTCCAGCCTGCGCGCTGGCAGTTTGGAGAGAAGATGCAGTTGATCGGGTTCAACTTCGATCCGCTCTTTGCCGAGCGGAATGACTTGGCGCACCATCAGACGAGCGAGATAAGGTTTCGCCCCCAAAGTCGGATTGCGGACCACGTCCAAGTTCGTGTAGCCAGCCAGCCCCAGCGCATCACTTATGCCTTTACCGCCAGCGCTCTCCAGATCCAGCAGAAACTCGGTGCTTTTCGTGACCCTCACTCCAGTGTAAAGAGTAAGTACCCGTGAGAGAGCATGCTCTCGGTTGGGATTCAAGCTGTTTTCCCCGCTGTATTTTGCACGGAACGGTGGATGCCACTGGAAGATGAAGTTTATCTGGCCGGAGAGCCAGACTCTACCGTTCGCTCGATGATCGAAGATCGTTGCAGTTTGCCCTTGGCTATCTTGCAACTGAGCGAAAGCTGTCGCCGCGAAGAGGAAAGTCGCAAGAAGCGCCGGAATCGAGCGGATGGTTGAACTCAGACTATGCGTCACGGCCAGCATTGACCAGTTTTGCAGCCTGTGCAGCGAAAAGACCGAGACAACAGATCTAGTGGAACACACAGCTAGCTATGTCATCCATCGAAGCAACGCGCGTCGTCTTCCCCACGACGGCAGACACAGGAGAAAATAATTTGAGTTTAACCGACCTTTAATCCCCCATCTGCTACCTAGCCAACCGGATTGAACCTAAAAATTACCGACGAACACAATCAGCCAGTAGTCAACGCCCGATGCTCGTTGCTGACTGCAGATGGGAGCATAACAGTCGCCGAAGCCGTCAGCGATGAACAAGGGCACGCACTATTCACAGCTCTTGTGCCGGGCGTTTATAGTTCCCCCTTCTATAGACGTTTATCCACACTCCAGGGGTTGAGAAATCCTGTCGAGAAAATCTCTCGAGTCGAGGATTCCCCTTCAGGACTTCCAAGGGAGCACTATCACACCCTTTCAATCTCTCAAGATGCCTTTCAATCAGCACCTCGAGGACTTGCTTTTTCGGAGCGCGGATGGTTATCCCCTCCACAGAACGTCTGCGGAGAAGGCTCATATATGACGCAAAAATCAATAAAACGTCAAGTACCCGAGACTTTTAACATGGCGCAAAAATCAATAAATGTCAACATACGACCATTAAATCAGTTACCAGTATCCAATACGTCGCTCGACTCCTTCGGACGATTGCAGATTCGTTGCCTGCCAGAACTCTCTTCCCGCTTGTGATCATGCGCACATGAGAATGCGCTCCCCACGTCGCCTTCACACGACGCAGCTAGATGACGCGCACCTCGGTGTGCAGCTTTTCGGCGAGCTGCGCGGCGGCTGCTTTGGCGTCGCCGTCCCCCAGAAACTGCGTCCTTTTGCTCTTCTGCGGGAAATAGACCTTGGTCAAACGCTGGTGGACCAACTCGCCGACGGCGGCGACGTTCGGCTGCACCTCGCGTATCTCCTTCTTTTTCGCCGCCATGATACCTTTCAAACTAGCATAGCGGATCTGGTTGATGCCGGATTGGATCGTCAACAGCGCTGGCAGCGGCATGCTGGACCACTGATACCATCCGCTTTCAAGTTCGCGTTTGACGCGCAACTGGCCGTCGTTCTTTTCGACCTCGATGACGATGGTCGCATGCGGCAGACCGAGAAGTTCAGCCACGATGACGCCCGTCTGCGCGTAGCCGTAATCGTCCGACTGCAGGCCGGTCAGAATGAGGTCCGCCGCTTCGTCGCGGATGGCATCGGCGATCAAGCGCGCGGCAGCCAGCGGCGGAAGATGGATCAATTCGTCGCCCACGATATGGATGGCGCGGTCGGCCCCGCGCGCGAGCGCGTCTTTGATCGTCGTCTTCACACGCTGCGGTCCCATCGAGCAGACGATCACCTCGCCACCGTGCTTCTCTTTGAGCCGCAGCGCTTCTTCCAGTGCGTAGGCGTCCGACTCGTTGACCTCGTACGAAAGATCGCTCTCCTCGATCCACGTCCCTTCCTTGTTGATGCGCAGGATAGCATCTTTGTCCGGGACCTGTTTGACTAAGACGATGATCTTCATCTTCGCTCACTCCTCGTAACGACGGAAAAGAAGTGCCGCGTTGGTGCCGCCGAACCCGAACGAATTCGAGAGCGCGCATTCGACCTGCGCCTCGCGCGGTTCGTTGGGAACGTAATCGAGATCGCACGCCGGGTCGGGCGTCGTGTAGTTGATCGTCGGCGGCAGCATTTTGCGCGCAATCGCCAGCACAGAGAAGACCGCTTCGATGCCGCCGGCGGCACCGAGCAGATGTCCGGTCATCGACTTGGTCGAACTGACGGCTAGCTTGTAGGCGTGCTCACCGAAAGCTTTCTTGATCGCCAGCGTCTCCAGCCGATCGTTGTACGGCGTCGAAGTGCCGTGCGCGTTGATGTAGCCGACCTGTTCCGGCGCGACTCCGGCATCGCGCATCGCCATCTGCATAACGCGCACCGCGCCCGAAGCCGTCTCATCCGGCTGCGTGATGTGGTAAGCGTCGGCGGTCATGCCATAGCCGACGATTTCGGCGTAGATGCGCGCGCCGCGGCGACGGGCGAACTCCAGCTCTTCGAGGATCATGATGCCAGCACCTTCGCCGATGACGAACCCATCGCGGTCGGCATCAAAAGGGCGCGACGCGCGAAGCGGATCGTCGTTGCGTGTCGACAGGGCGCGCATGGCGGCAAAGCCCGCCACGCTCATCGGCGTGATGGCCGATTCGGCACCGCCGCAGATCATCACGTCGGCGTCTCCGCGCTGGATGATCTTGAACGAATCGCCGATCGCATGCGCGCCGGCCGAACACGCGGTCGCCGTGGCCGAGTTGGGGCCTTTGGCACCGGTGCGAATCGAGACTTGACCGGCAGCGAGATTGACGATGGCCGAGACGATGAAAAACGGCGAGATGCGCTCCGGTCCTTCGCTCAGAAGCTTGGAGTGCTCACGTTCGATGGCCCAGAAATCTCCGATGCCGCTGCTGATGTAAGTGCCGACCCGTTCGGCGATTTCGGGCGTGATGCGCAAACCGCTGTCGCGCAATGCTTCGTCCGAGGCGGCGATGGCGTAGTGGATGAAAGAGCCCATCTTGCGCGCCTCTTTCTTCTCGACGTAATCGAGCGGATCGAAGTCCTTGACCTCGGCGGCGATCCTAACGGGGAAGGTCGAAGCATCGAATTTGCGAATATAATCGACGCCGCTTCGCCCTGCCATCAAACTGGACCACGTCGCCTCGACCGAGTTGCCGATCGGAGTGACGAGACCGAGACCTGTAACTACGACGCGACGTTTCAAGGTCCACTCCTCTTCTTATTCCCGTTCTTGTTCCCGCGCGGCGCGCGCCCGTTGTGGCGAAACGTTCTGGCGCGCCGCGACCTAAACGAAGACGGCGAAGCAGCTGGACGCTTCGCCGTTTCGCGCTACGACTTCTTCAGGTGCTGATCAATGTAATTGTAAGCGTCACGCACGCTCTGGATCTTCTCAGCGTCTTCGTCTGGAATCTCGATGCCGAACTCCTCTTCGAACCGCATGACGAGTTCTACCGTATCCAACGAGTCAGCGCCGAGATCATCGATGAACCGTGCGTTGGGCGTCACTTCGTTTTCGTCCACTCCCAGCTCATCGACGATAATCTGCTTGACTTTGGCTTCGATCTCCGGATCGGGCATTTGCGCTTGCTCCTCCTAATCGAAATGATGAAACCTCTTTGAATCGACGAACTTTCCGCGCGCGTTGGTTTCTACGAGACCGCGCTCTGTCTCGTGCCGTTCTGCGCGGCGCGCAAGCTGCTCGCGTCCTCGACGTTCAACGTGCGCGCCGTGGCAACGGTCTGCCGGATCAACCCGGAAAGCACTTTGCCGGGACCGAGTTCGATGAACAGCTCGACACCTTCGCTCGCCAGCCGCTCGACCGATTCGCGCCACCGGACGGGCGACGCGACCTGTTTGATGAGCGCCGCGCGCGCTTCCGTGCCGCGCCGGATGATGCTTGCTTCGACGTTGGTTACGAGCGGCACGTCGAGGTCGCGAAACTCCACCTGTTCGAGCGCGCGCGCAAGCTTGTCGGCAGCCGGGCGCATCAACTCGCAATGAAACGGTGCGCTCACGGCGAGCCGCACAGCGCGCCGCACACCGCGCGCGCGCAGCAACTCGATGGCCCGTTCAACCGCGCCCGCGTGGCCCGCGATGACCACCTG
>CAKZOF010000365.1 GCA_937135995.1 uncultured Pyrinomonas sp. | reverse complement strand
CTCTTCTGCAAGACGCGCGTCGATCACGAAAGATGATTGTACGCCGGAAGCGTCAAAAACTCCACGAAGTCCTCTGCGAGTACCAAGCGGTCGAGGATCGCGGCGGCTGCGCCGTAGCGCTCAGCTCCTAGTTTGGCTAGCTCTTCATCGCGCAGTTGCGCATACAGCTCCGGCGTGATCGCTGTGCCCTGCTCGCTGCCGAGCGGACCGAGACGCGCCCGTCGGTGCACCCACTGCCACAGTTGGGCGCGCGCGATCTCGGCCGTCGCCGCATCCTCCATCAAGTTAAAGATCGCCACCGCTCCGGTGCCCTCCAACCACGCGGTCAAGTACTGTAGCGCGACGCTGATGTTGTTGCGCACGCCCGCTTCGGTGATGGTGCCGCCGGGCACATCGAACCGCAGCAGATCGGCTGCCGTCACCGCAACATCGTCGCGCAAGCGATGCTTCTGATGCGGGCGGTCGCCGAGCACGCGGTCGAAGATCTCGGTCGCCACCGGCACCAGATCAGGATGGGCCACCCACGTCCCGTCGAACCCGTCGCCCGCTTCGCGCTCTTTGTCCTCACGCACGCGGGCGAGCGCCGTGGCGTTCACCTCCGGATCACGCCGACTCGGAATGAAAGCTGCCATGCCGCCGATGGCGTGCGCCCCGCGACGGTGACACGTCCGCACCAGCAACTCCGTGTAGGCGCGCATGAAGGGCACGGTCATGGTCACCTGTGCCCGGTCGGGCAGGATCAGGTCCGTGCGATGCCGGTTCTTTTTGATCACGCTGAAGATGTAATCCCATCGCCCGGCGTTCAATCCGGCTGCATGCTCGCGCAGTTCGTAGAGGATCTCGTCCATCTCGAAGGCGGCGAGAATGGTCTCGATCAACACGGTCGCTTTGATCGTTCCGCGCGCCAGCCCGAAACTGTCTTCGGCGAAATCGAAGACCTCGTTCCACAACCGAGCCTCGCGGTGGCTCTCGAGCTTCGGCAAGTAGAAGTATGGCCCTGTGCCGCGCACCAGTAGCTCGCGCGCGTTGTGGAAAAAGTAGAGCCCGAAATCGGCCAAGCTCGCCGCGATGTACTGCCCATCAACAACGATGTGCTTTTCGACCAGGTGCCATCCGCGCGGACGCACCACCAGCGTCGCCGTCTTGTCGTTGAGCTTATACAGACGACCCTCGGGGCTGGTGAACTGAATGGTCCGGCGCACCGCTTCGATCAAGTTCTGTTGCCCGTGCACGACGTTGGTCCACGTCGGCGACAGGGCGTCTTCGAA
>CAKZOF010000364.1 GCA_937135995.1 uncultured Pyrinomonas sp. | reverse complement strand
CCTGTCGCAAAGCGCCTTTTCCAAGTTCGGCGACTTCCGGTCGAGCGTCGGGTTGGAGTTGCGCGTGCAGATCCCGGTGGTCAACGTCCCGTTTCGGTTGATCTACGCCTTCAACCCGAACGCACGGCGCGAGCTGAACGGCGTCCCGCTTCTTTATCCGGGACGCGCTTTCCGCTTCAGCATCGGGCGGACGTTCTAGCAGATTCGAATCGAGAAACCAAACTCTTTGAGGAGCATCACAGAGGAGACACATGAAAGTTCTACGCATCATCTTCTTGGCGGCGGCCGTCGTGGCCACAGCCGTCGTGCCCACGTGGGCGCAGCAGCAACAGCAGCCGGCGCGACCGGCCGCCCCGGCAGCTTCCGGCGGAGGGAACGCCGAGGGCAAAATCGTGATCATCTACACGGAGGTCTTCGACGACGAGAAGCAGGGCATCGCGCGTTTGGTAAACGCTATCAAGGGCGTCGATCGCGAATTCGAGCCGCGGCGTACCGAGTTGCAGACCTTGCAACAGCGCTACCAGCAGTTGATCGACGAGTTGAACAAAACGGCAGCGGTGCAAGACCCGCGCGCGCAGCAGCAGAAGCGTGAACAGGCCGAACAGCTTCAACGCGAGATCGAACGCAAGCGCGAGGATGCGCAAATCGCTTACAACAAGCGTTTGCAAGAGGTGGTCGCGCCAATTTACGACGACATCGCTAAATTCCTCGACGCCTACGCCAAGCAGCGCGGCATCTCGATGATCATCGACGCGAGCAAAGTGCCGGGCGTCATCTTCGTCACCAATAACTCAATGGACATCACCCGGGATTTCATCGCCGAATATAACCGGCGAGCCTCCACCGCTTCGGCTGCCCCATCACGATGATTCGGAGTTCGCGCGCGAAGAGAGGGAGCCGCTGCCTGAAGCTCCCTCTTCGCGCCGACGCAGACGCACCGTTATGGAGACCATTCTCGACGCGCGCGCCATCCAAGACCTTTTGCCGCATCGCTACCCGTTTCTGCTGGTCGATCGCATCGTCGAATTAGTCCCGCGCGAACGCATCGTCGGCATCAAACAGGTGTCGATGGGCGAGCCTTTCTTTCAAGGACACTTTCCGGGGGTGCCCGTCATGCCGGGCGTGCTCGTCATCGAAGCGCTGGCACAGGTCGGCGCGATTCTCGCGCTGCGCGAGATCGCGGATCGCGACCGCAAGCTCGTGCTCTTCAGCGGCATCAACAACGCCCGCTTTCGTCACCCGGTCTTTCCGGGCGATACGCTCGTCTTGGAAGTGACGGCGCTGCGTGTCGGATCGCGCGTTCAGCGAATGCGCGGCGAAGCCAAAGTCGATGGCAAGCTCGTCGCCGAGGCGGAGATCATGAGCGTCGTCGCCGACCGTGATTCGGCCCTGAACGCATGAGCGTTTCGACCAGTTCATCGCAGAACCGTTCGCGCCGTGCGCGCGCGGCGACTTTCGTTCACCCGACGGCGGTCGTCAGCCCGCGGGCGGAGATCGGGCGCGCTTGTTTCATCGGCCCCTATGTCGTCATCGGCGACGAAGTTCGCCTTGGCGACGGTGTGCGGTTGGAATCGCACATTGTCCTCGACGGGCGGACCACCATCGGCGACGGCACGCACATCTATCCGTTTGCTTCCATCGGCC
>CAKZOF010000363.1 GCA_937135995.1 uncultured Pyrinomonas sp. | reverse complement strand
TCAAAGTCGAGCCGCCCGACGGCTGACAATTGACGCCCGTCGTGTTGTAGTTGCCCCAAACGTAGACCATGTTCTCGGACGCGACGGTGATGCCTTTCGTCTCCGACAGTTTGCCCGGAGCGCCCGTCAGCTTTAGATCCTCGCCGTTGAACAAACGCACGCTGCGACGGAAATACCTGACTTGCCAACCGTTTCCGCCTTCCACATCAACGGCGCGCACAACACGCTGCGAAAGATTCGCGTTGGAAGCTAGCGACCAATTCGGGAAGCCGGGGCCGTTGAAGTCCGGCATCTCGCTGGTGTCTTTTTGCAAAGTTCCTTTCTTCGGCTGGCCGCTCGCGTCGGCTCCGGCATCGATCACATCTTCTCCCGGATCGAGCGCACCGTTGGGACCGTAAACATCTTCGTTGTCAACGATGCCGTTGGTCATCGTCAGTTGCTGGCCGGATGGCAGGATCTCGGTACGCACCCGGTCGCCGCGCCGGTCGGAGACGTAAACCACATAGCCGTCCGCATCGTTGATGTTGGTACTCAGCGCTTGCGTCCCGCGCAGCAGGTTGTTGTCGTACACGCCATCCAACCAGCGGGCGAGATTGCGCATGTTGATCTCCACGACGCTCGTCAGACCACGCTCGTAGATGGTAAATCGATTGAGCGTCTCGTTGATCCACGCTTCGCGCACGTTGTAAACCTGGATGGGCACGATGGTGTTCCAGCAGGGGCTGCTGGTGCCCGAGCATGGAACGTCGCCGCGCATGGGATTGGTGCCGGAAACGGCAGGATCGTTGGGCGCATCGTCATCCAAATTGCTAGGGTAACCGTTGGGCAATGTGCCCGATGCACGCAAGTAACCGAGCGTGCCATCCAAAACCGAGGTGGAAATAGCAGCAGAGCCGTTGGGCTTCAACTCGCCATCGGCGGCCCAGCGACAGTATCTGACGTCGAAAAGATCGACCAAGGTGGTTCTGTTGCCGCTGCGGTCGCGACTTCCCTGCATGAAAGCGGCCCACAACGGACGCTGCAAATAGACGATGGCGTTTGGCTCGCCTTCGGTCATCCCGAGACTCAGGATCTCACGCGTCACGTCGCGCGCGACGCCGTTTTTGTCCACGACCTCGACGAGGATGCGCCCTTTGAGTCCGGCTCCCGGCGGGATGATCGGGCGCGGCCCGGCAGAGCCGTCCGGATCAACGGCCATGGCCTTCACTCCGCGAACCGCATCGGCGCATTTCCTGTTTCCACCGTTCTCTTGTTGTACACAAAGACCGAGATCGTTCGGGTCATATGTGCCATCATCTCGCACGCGCATGAGCGCACGGCCACCATCCAGAGGAAGCGGATCGAACTCGGAAAGATTGACGCCGCGGCCGGGCGGAATGGCCGCCGCATCGCCCGTCACCCCCTCATCATCGAGCAGGATTCTAACGACGGCTTTGTTGTGATAACGAGACTGGCCGAGGATCTCATCGTCGGTTGGGAGCCTCCGTTTGATGATCTCGCGCGTTGGGCTGCCGCCGAGTTCAATGGGCAGGCGCAATGGTGCCGCGCCCGTCGTGCGAGTCAAGAGTTGTCCGCCCAATTTGTTGGCGCTTCCATCTGGCGTGGCCGTCGAAGTGGACTCCCAGGTAGAGTTCACCGTGCCGTTGGGCGAATCCGGGAAATACCCGCGCCCACCGGGCTGCGCGCCCGGCAGATTCGGCCCCATCTGGACGCTACCCATGGTCAAC
>CAKZOF010000362.1 GCA_937135995.1 uncultured Pyrinomonas sp. | reverse complement strand
TAAAGCCCATGCTCCGCACGATCTGCTTCTGCTGTTTCGGACAGCCAATGGCGCTACGGTAGTACTCGACGCGCACCGTGCGCGCCGTGCGTTCCGGATGTTGACGCTCGTGGCTCATAGCAGATCCTCCAGCTGCTTGCCGCGCAGGCGCGCGACATCCACCGGGTCCTTGATGTGCATCAGGCCGTCGAACGTGGCGCGCACGACGTTGTGCGGATTGGTCGAGCCGAGCACTTTGGTGCGCACGTCGCGCACGCCGGCTGCCCGCATGACCGCGCGCACCGCGCCGCCAGCGATGATGCCGGCCCCTTCTTCGGCCGGTTTCAGCAGGACGCGCCCGGCACCGTGCTCGCCGATGACCTCGTGCGGCAACGTGTTGCCGTTGAGCGGCACGCGGATCAGGTTCTTCTTCGCTGCCTCGACCGCCTTTTTGATGGCGACGGGCACTTCGCGTGCTTTGCCCGTGCCGAACCCGACGTGACCGGCACCATCGCCGACCACCACCAGCGCAGCAAAGCTCAAGTTCTTGCCGCCTTTGACCACCTTGGTCACGCGGTTGATCGAGATCACCTCGTCCTGCAACGGATTCTCCAGCGTATCCGGCGAGATCTTTTGCCTCGGTTTTCGCATCGTCACCTCTCGTTCGCTTCCACTCAAGCCGCCTGCTTCTGGCGCGCTCCTTCATCCTTGTTCAATCCGGCTTCGCGCGCCCCGTCGGCCAACGCTTTAACGCGGCCGTGATAGCGGTAGCCGCCGCGGTCAAAGACCACGCGCTCGATGCCGCGCTCCAACGCCCTTTGCGCGATCAGCCGTCCGACTTCGCGCGCCGCGCCGGTCTTTCCGCCCTCGAACGACCGGCCGCGCAACTCCGCGTCGAGCGTGGATGCGGCAATTAGCGTTCGCCCTTCGTCATCGTTGATGATCTGTGCGTAGATGTGCTTGGCGCTGCGGAAGATGGCCAAGCGCGGGCGCTCGGCTGTCCCGTGCACGCGGCGACGAATGCGTCGGTGAACTGCGGCGCGCACTTCTGCCCGTGTCTTTTTCGCCATTCTCTCTTCCCTCTCTCGATTGAAACCGCTACTTACCGGACTTCTTCTTGCCCTCTTTGAGCTTCAACGGCACGCCCGCGTAACGCACACCCTTGCCCTTGTAAGCATCGGGCTTGCGCAGGCGGTGCATGTCGGCGGCCACTTGCCCGAGCTTCTGCTTGTCGATGCCGGTCAACGTGAGCGTGACTTGATACTGCGGAATCGACTGCTTGGCCGGCACGCGTTCGGTCTTGACCTCGATCCCATCCGGCAGCGGGAACTCGATCGGGTGCGAGTAGCCGAGCGAGAAGACCACGGTGCGCCCCTGCACGTCGGCCTTGTAACCGACGCCGACCAGGTCAAGCTGTTTGGTGAAGCCTTGGGTAACGCCGACGATGGCGTTGTTGGCCAACGTGCGCGCCAGCCCATGCTGCGCGGCGTATTCATCCGATTCGCGCTCGGCACGCAACTGTCCATCCTCGAGCACGAAACGGATGCCCGCCGGGATCGGCGTCGTGAGCGTCCCCTTGGGACCTTTGACCTCCAATTCGTGCTCGCGGATCGTCACCGTCACGTTGTTCGGTACCGGAATCGGTTTCTTGCCTATTCTCGACATCGCTTCAACCTCTCCCTAGACCACTTCGTAAAGAGCGCCCGGCCATCTAGTAGACCATCGCCAGCAGCTCGCCGCCGACGTTCTCGCGGCGCGCCCGTTTGCCCGTCATCACGCCACGCGGCGTCGAGACGATGCTGGTGCCGTAGCCGCCGAGCACGCGCGGGATCTCGCGCGCTCCGACGTAGACGCGCCGTCCGGGCCGCGAGACGCGCTCCAGATGCGAGATCGAAGAGACGCCGCGCGTGTCGTACCGCAAGAAGATGCGGATTACGCGCCGCGCGCCCTCGCCTTTGACGACGAAGTTGTTGATGTAACCTTCCTCTTTGAGAATGCGCGCGATCTCTAGTTTCAACTTGGAAGCCGGAATGTCGACGCGCGAATGGCCCGCCGCGATGGCGTTGCGCATCCGCGTCAGCATATCGGCAATTGGATCTGTCATCGCTTCACCCCAAACTCGAATATCGAACCAAGGTGCTTGCCCCTTTACCAACTCGACTTGACGACGCCCGGAATCTGTCCTTGCAGCGCGAGCTGCCGGAAACAGATGCGACAGAGCTTGAACCGCCGCAGGTAACCGCGCGGCCGCCCGCAACGTTCGCAACGCGAGTGTGCGCGCACGGCGAACT
>CAKZOF010000361.1 GCA_937135995.1 uncultured Pyrinomonas sp. | reverse complement strand
GCCTTTGAAAAGACGTCTCTAACTGAATTTAGATAAGCATATGGCTCATCGTGCAAACAGGGTTGCAAGAAAGCTGTTTCGGCTACATCGGGCAGTATTTTGAGGGTTGTTCCATAGAGGTAAGGGATGAAGATGATAGCGTCGTATCTCTTTCTATTGTCTTTCAGGTGCGCATGCAGAGAAGATGAGTTAATGCTTTCATCGACAAAGATTCGTTCATCTTCTGGATCGATAGGTGAAGACCCAATGCGCAGCTTGGACGATGGGAGGCGGAGCAAGCGATCTCGTACGCGCTGAAAGGCTTGATCATCACGATTATCAACCGGAAACCGCCTAATGGTTATCTCTCCTTCTTGAGATGCGCCTTCAGGAAGATGGTTTTCTCCCCAACTATCTTCAAACGCCCGGCAGCATGTCGTCAAAACCTCGATGTCGTGCCCTCTCTGCGCTAGCCTGAATGCTATTTGGCGGGCTTGTATTTCGGCTCCGCCTTTTGCCTCTTGACCGAACCAGGGGGTAACGATCGCAATTCTTTTCATGGCTCCGTATGCGCTTCAACGATCTCGCGAACGCGCTCCATCGAACCAGGGAGTAACGATCGCAATTCTTTTCATGGCTTATCGGCAATGATCGCAAAATCACGTGGGCCGAAGAACCAGTTATGAAGTGTACGAGATGCTTCATCCTCGCCGGTAAAAGGGCTGCCACCAGCGGGATTTTGGTACGCAATGCGTACGTTTGTGAATCCCCGTTCATTCAGCAAGAACTCAATGGTGTCTGGGAAAAGAGGTTGACGATGAGTAGGATCAGAGTAAAAATTACAAGCTCCGACAATTAAATTCTTGGGATTGGGGCTCTCTATGATCAGGGTGCCTTCTGTTTTCAACACACGCAGCGCTTCATCGACTAGCTCGACTATGTCAGCGAAAGATAGATGCTCAATCAGGTGAAACGCCGTGATCGCGCTCAAGCTAGCGTCAGGCAGCGTGCGCAGATAGGCCAATGCATCGCTGGCAACAACGTCGAGAGAAAGCGCCTTGCATCTTTCAACCAAAATTAGATTCTTCTCCACCCCGCGCGCTTGCCATCCAGCTTCTGCCGCGATCTCCAACCATTCACCTCGTCCGCAACCTAGGTCGAGGATCAGAGCCTCTCCAGTCCGCTTCCGCGCTTCAGCGACGATGGGATGATAGACACGCAAGCGCTCCTTTATGTCGGCGCGTTCGCCGCGGAGGCGCTCTTCAAATGCTGCTAAGAGCTTGTCGAAAAGATCAGAAGTAATGGTAAGGCGTTCCGGGATTTGATGGTTGGTGTAATCCGTTTGGAATGACCGTGTATCTTGCAACAGGCGCGTTAAACGGCGTTCTTGTAGACTCAGTTCGCTCTTCAATTGTTGTTGCTTGTGTGTTATCTCCTCTAGTCGTTCCACTAACTCATTCAGTACTAGCTTTTGAGATTTTACTATCACGGCTTGTTCTTGAACGATCAGCTCTTCTAGTTCCTGGCGTTGCTGGATCAAACCTTCGGATGCCAACTCGTTTATTTCGCTTGCTATGTTTTGTTGTATTTCGTTTTTTAGCTGTTCGGCGAAGCTCTCGCAGATGACGCCGACTATTTCTGATGCCTCCGTCAAAATCGTTGATGTTTCTCGTTGGTGTTCTATCAACCGTTGCCTCAGATCGTTGACGTGATCGATGATCAACTGTTGCTGCCCCAGCACGTAGGATTCAAACTGTTGCTGGTTTCTCATGATGATCGGAAGACGGATGATGCCCTTCAGCGTGCGCAGTATGTAGCCAAGGATGGGAAGGCTGCTCAGCAAACGGGTGACGGGCGAACGTAGTCCGTTTATTAGGACTCCTTGTGCTTGTCCTTCGGGCGTGCGAAGTAGTCGTTCTATCGTATCGATCTTGTCGCAACGTCCGCTACGTAGATCATCAAGATACTGAGCAAGTTCTGATTCAGTCGGTTCTCGATTCAAAATTGCAAGAAAAGCTTTTCGCACGAAGTTCCGATCATGATATTGTAGTAATTCTGCTAAGTCATACACGTTTTTCCGCTCATGACGAAATTCCGGTTGCAGTTGTAGGAAGGAAAAGGCTGGTTGCTTTGCAGCATGATGCTCGTTTGAGATGTCTTGATGGAGCGACTTTCGAAATTGGTCGCTTCCTTCTGTAACGACACTAGAGGACATATTTCCGCTCTCGGCGTTTGCCGTGAAGGTATGCTTGAGTTTGATCTTCTCCACCTCTTCGCGGACTCTAGCCATCAATCCAGCGACGCTTTCTCTGCTTCGGCTCCGTTCGAACATGGTAGAGTTTAGTATTGATAGACTGCGTTTAGCTCATCACGGTATGCATCGTTTGAGGGACCGAATCGTGAACTTTCCTTACCGCAATGCTTGCGTTCAGGTTAGCAATTCCTTCCATTCTAATAGGGCTCGTCACGCGAAAAAAGAGCGCCCCATCAAGCCAATCATAGCTGATTCCATCTATGCTATGGACGGCCACTGTGATCGAATAAAGTTCCGGCACCAGCCAGCAATTGAAAGAGAATTTCACCTCAACGACTTCGCCGTAGCGCAGACGACCGAACAACATCTCTTGTTGTTCGGTGTTGTTGCCAAAAACGTTTATGCCATGTCGATTCCTTATCATAAAGCCGAAAACCGGCGTGTCCACATCGCGAAGGAAGAGAACCCGTGAAAGCAAGTGCAATGTTTCACCGCTATCCACGACTTCAATCGGGCGATGAGCTGCATCGAGCAAGTCAACGCTCAAAACTCTTGCGCTTCCGTCTCCATGTCTGTAAGAGTATTGTAGGGGCTTGGTTTCGATTTGACTTTGTTGTTGCTGGGGCGTTTCAACGTGCGAGTACTGCGATTCGTAATTTTCTTCCCGCGCCATGATTATTCGTTGATATCGGTTAAGGACGTCGACGGTTTTGCCGTCGGCGATGAGGTGTCCGTTGTTTAGAAGAATGGCACGTGAGCAAAGATGCCTAATCGCTGCCGGGTCATGCGAGACGAAAAGGATGGTCGTCCCGCGCTCCTGCATCTCGCGGATACGGCGCATGCATCGGTGTTGAAAGATGGCATCGCCGACGGCTAGCGCTTCGTCTACGAGCAACAGTTCGGGATCGACGCTCACGGCGACGGCGAAGGCCAAACGCACGTACATGCCGCTTGAATAGGTCTTGACGGGCTGGTGGATGAAGTCGCCGATCTCGGCGAAACGTTCGATAGAGGGCAGCAGCGCTTCCGTCTCGTGTCGCGAAAAGCCCATCAACCCCGCGCTCATAAAGACGTTCTCGAGGCCAGTGAATTCGGGGTTGAAACCGGCCCCGAGTTCGAGCAGCGCGGCGACGCGCCCCTCGCGCCAAACTTGACCGTGCGTCGGATCCAAAGTCCCGGCGATGATCTGCAGCAACGTGGATTTGCCGCACCCGTTCGGGCCGATGATGCCGACCGTGGTCCCGCGTTCGACTTCGAACGAAACATCCCGCAGCGCCCAGAACTCCCGGTGACGTTTCAGGCGACCGCGCGAGAGACTCTCGAGCAGACGGTCGCTCGGACGGTCGTAGATGCGGTACTGTTTAGAGACGCCCTCGACTCGTAAAGCCGTGCTCATCTTTCATTCGAAGACCGGATTCTCTCTAGTGTTCTCCCGATCCGCTGCCGTCGGGGCGTTGGCGTCATGGCCGAAAAATAGTACAGAAACCGAAAGGATAGTGCAATCAGGAGACCGCGAACGCGCCGACAACGCCTGCCGACAAAGGGAACGCCGTCGGAGCAGCGTCGGCGCTCGACGGAGACACGCCGCGCGCGTGAGAAGATAGAGTTAGGACGCGCGCTTTGGAGATCCCTGATCGCAGGCACGTCACGCCGCGCGAGGAGATAGAGTTCTGCGCGGAAACCTGTCAGGGCCAAGTCCGTGCGTACGGGCGAAGAACCGAAAAACGATGACTCCGTGCCGGAACGACGCTCAACCGATCGCTCGCGATTTCGCGCGTGCGCAGGGCGATAGTGAATGGCGTCGAATACGCGGGCGGGCCTGAACTGCGATCCCGCGCGCGCAGGGGGTGCGGGAGTTAACCGAAGCGGAGCGGAGATTCGCGAGGCTGCGATCCCGCGCGCGCAGGGGGTGCGGGCCGATGAAGAGACGGAAGGCAAGCGAGTTGGTTCTAGTCGCGCGAGATGGGTAGAATGCAAAAGCATTTTTGCGGGAGGTGTGGTCTCGATGGTGATGGTTTCAGCCGAGCAAGCGCGGCGCGTCGTGTGGCGTCCGTTGTGGGAACTGCCGCAGCGGCGCGAGCTCGTTCTGTCGCTGGCACGGCGCGAGCTTGCGGCGCGTTACCGCGGTTCTTCCCTCGGCTTCGCGTGGAGCGTGGCGACGCCGGCGATGATGATCGCCATCTACACCTTCATCTTCGCCGGCATCTTCGGCGCGCGCTTTGGCTCCAGCAGTTCGAAGTGGAGCTATGCGCTCTACCTTTTCTGCGGGCTTCTTCCGTGGACGGCGTTTCAAGAAGCGGCGCAGAACTCGGCCAACACGATCGTCGCGCACGCGAACTTGGTCAAGAAAGTGATCTTCCCGCTGGAGACGTTGCCTGCGGCGCACGCGCTCGCCGCCATCGGCAACCAACTTTGCGGAATGGTCGTGTTGCTCTTCGCGACGCTCTTCATTCAGCAGCGGCTGCCGGCGACGTGGTTGTTTCTGCCGTTGCTTCTGCTGCCGCAACTCGTGCTCATGTTCGGCGTCGCATGGTTCGTCGCCGCGCTCGGCGTCTATGTGCGCGATACGGCGCATGCGCTTGGTTTGATCCTCACCGCATGGATGTACCTGACGCCGATCATCTACCCGGCCTCGGTGGTGCCGCCGCAGTACGGCAAGCTGATCGCGCTCAATCCGTTCAGCGGTTTGATAGAGAGCTACCGCCGCACGCTTCTCGACGGGCGCGCACCGGACTGGGCCGGCTTGAGTTACTTCGGCGTCTTCGCCGCGCTCGCCTTCGTCTTCGGTTACTGGTGGTTCGCGCGGACGCGGCGCGGCTTCGCCGACGTGGTTTGATCAAGCCCGCGTTGACGACTGCTCGATTCTAGGAGAAGTTAGCCCCACGCGGCGCGCGGGGCTAACTTCGACGGTGTCTATTTTCAGAAGGTGAACTTCGCTGCCAGTTGAACGATCCGCGGGAAATTCTTCTGATCCGGGAAGAGGCGACCGAAGTTCGGGCTGAAGAAGTTCGTGTCAGGCCCCTTAAGGATCGGGGTGTTGGTTACGTTGAATGATTCGGCGCGTAGCTGCAGACCGTAACGCTCGGAGAGGCGGATGTTCTTGGCTAACGAGATGTTCAACTGAGGTTTGGATGGTTGTCTGATCCAAGAGAACCTGAAAAGAGCTTCGCGTCGCGCGAAGGGCGGGAGGAGTTGGTAACAGTTCTTGTCGTTGTTGAACCATCTGTCGGGCGTTTGCGGATCAGCCTTGTAATCTCCGCAATTGAAGAGCAGATTGGGTTTGTCGACAAGGTACCCCGAGTAGTAGGTGAGGATCCAGTTCACTTGCCAACCGTTGAGGAGCCATCCGAGGTGGCGCGATGGTTTGGAAAAAAGCGCGCGTCCTTCTCCGAAAGGCAGATCCCAGACGCCGCTGAAAGCGAAGCTGTGTGTCTTGTCCTGATATTCAAGGTCATGGGCCAGTGGTTCGTTGTTGTCCCACACGTTCAAGCGATGGTTGTTCTCGAAGTGTTTGGACCACGTGTAGGAGACAACGAAGGTCAGAATGCCGGTTCTCTGTCCGCCAAGCACGCGCTTCTCAAGTTTGGTCTGCATGGCATCATAGCGGAAAGAGGCCCCAGGAACGTTGTATTCAATGATCCCGTTGAAGAGCGGATACGGACGGTAGAGATTGTACGCGCTGAGCGTTTGCCCACGCCCTAGGTCAGAAGATGCAGGCAGGATGCCGTAAAACGGATTGGGGAGTTGTCGGTTGAAGAGGATGGGATCGGCTTGGGCGCTGGCGAACAGCCGCGGTGGGGGTTCGTCGTAGTAGACTCCCGAACAGCAGATGACATCATGGATGGTCTTGTTGCCGGAGTATGAAACTTCCAGCACCATTTGAAAGGGGAGTTCACGTTCGATTCCCAGCGAGTAGATGTAACTACGCGGTATTTTCAGCGTCCGACCATCGTAGCCGACGAATTGCCCGATGTTGGTGAGCAAGCCTAGCGATCTTCCTTTCGGGCTAACCACTCCATCAGGGAAAGGATCTTGCAGCGAATAGGGACCGGTGACGCCAGTCGCCGAAGGGACCCCAGGAACGCCGGCGAAGGGCGATTGAGCCAAGTAGTTTGTACGCTGGCTGAAGCCGGTCGAGAGGTTACCTTGCGAAGCAAAGCGGTAGTAGACGCCAAAGCCGCCACGTAAGACGGTTCGCTCGGCAAATCGCCAAGCGAAGCCAAGTCGTGGTTGGATATTCCACCACTCCGTCGCGTAGGTTCTTCGGTGCTTCTCGTCGGCAAACAATATGCCGCCGCGAAGTTCCGCCGGGGGATCAGGGTAAGGGTAGCGCGGATTGGTCGCGTCATATTGCGCTTTTAGCTCGCGCCAACGGGCAAGGACTTGGTCGCTCAAAGGATTCTTCACATTGTAGTCGAAGCCGCGAATGACGCGATTGAAGCGTTCGACAAAGGGCACCTGTACGTCGTAGCGCAGACCGAGATTGAGCGTGAGGTCAGGTCTCACCTGCCAATCGTCTTGAATGTACGCCGCATAGTATTGGTTGATGCGGTAAGCGCTATCATTCCAGTCAATGAAGCCGGAGGCTGGATAGCCGAGCAGAAGATTGGCGATGCCCGAACCATCGAACGCACCTTGCCCTCTATCGGCGTACTGTTGCGTGAAGCCATTGGTGAAACTGAACTCGCCGTTTGCACGTCCCGGACCCATGGATGCGCGCGCGATGCGCGCCCACTCAAATCCGTAATGGAGCGTATGGCGTCCAATGGTATGCGACA
>CAKZOF010000360.1 GCA_937135995.1 uncultured Pyrinomonas sp. | reverse complement strand
GCGATGGCGCGCATCGCCCCCAACACGGCCGCACCACCAGCCATGTCGGCCTTCATCTCCTCCATGCCTTGCCACGGTTTGATCGAGATGCCCCCCGTGTCGAAGGTCATTCCCTTGCCGACAAAGGCCCAGAGTTCGTCCGACGCTCCGTCCGGCTCGTAACGAACGACGATGAAGGCTGGTGGCTCCGCCGACCCCTTGCCAACGGCCCACAGACCGCCCAGGCCACGACTTCGAATCTCGTCACCCACCACCACCTCGATGCCAAGCCCGCGCTCGACGCACATCTCTGCCGCACGTTGTGCCAGTTCGCGTGGCGGCAAAAGGTTCGACGGCTCGTCGGCGAGTGAACGCGCCCAGTTGGTCGCTTCGGCCACGATGCGTCCACGCGCCACTGACTGCTCGAGCGTCGCCTCCACGCTCGGCACAATCAGTACGACGCGCTCCAACAGCGCTCCTCTCGCTTCCGTTTGACGATGAAAGTCGTTCTCGTACTGACCAAGCACCGCTCCTTCCGCTGCTGCCCGCGCGAGCGCTTGAAGATCTTCCGTCGCCGGTAGGATCAAACGGAGCGACCGCCAGCGTGCTTGGCGCGCGCGGCGCACTCCGGCAGCCGCGGCCCGGCGGAAGACATGCACGCTGAACTCGTCTCTGCCCCCGAGTCCGATGAGGAGCACGCGCTGAAGGCGGTCGTGCAATGCGACGCCGACCAGCGCCGTTTCGCCCTCTTCGCCCCGGAAGTTGACGTCATCTTCCGCAAGGGCTGGAAAAGAAGCACGCTCTCCCGCGAAGACGCCGACCGCCACCGGCTCGCCATCTTTCAGGGCCTCGGCAGCGAGTTCCACGCGCAAACTCACGAACGCACTCCCTTATGGCCGATTTCGGTTAAAATCATCACAAGTTCGTTGACAATCTGTGTCAAGGGGATATAATTTTCAGTCGCTCGAAGGCGCCTCCCTCGCCACAGGGAGCAAGCGCCGCCAACAGCCTGAACATTGCCCGCCCGTGCCGGCTCGGATGTCGATTCTGCCCCCCAGCGTCGCTCCACCCGAGCCGGCATCAACTTTTCCGCGGCAAATGCGCGCTCGAAGCCGACGCAAAAACGCAAGCATCGTTCCACCCGAGCCGGCATCAACTTGCCACCCTTGTTCGAACTTCACCGTTCAGCGATTCGCAGCGACGTTTCGCTCGCGGCGCTTCGAACAAAGGTTCGCCGCACACGAGTCTGGCTTTCGCCGGCGAATAGCCGCGACGCTCAGAGCCGACATGACCGAGTTCATTCGCGGCGGAGAGTTACTTTTTGCTCTCGGCTTTGGCGACGTTTTTCTCTTCCGCCGCCTTGTCGCCGCGGCTTGCGCTCAGCGGCGGAAGTTTGAGGGCAGCGCGCACGTCCTGCTCGATGCGATTGAGCAGATCGGCACTCTCTTTGAGCAACTGCTTGACGTTTTCGCGCCCTTGGCCGAGGCGCTCGCCCTTGTAGGAGAACCACGCGCCGCTCTTTTCGATGATCTTGTTGGCGACGGCGAGGTCGATGACGTCGCCAACGCGCGAGATGCCTTCGTTGTAGATGATGTCGAACTCGCACTCGCGAAACGGCGGAGCCACTTTGTTCTTGACGATCTTGACCTTGGTTCGGTTGCCGATGGTTCGCTCGCCGTCTTTGACCGCGCCGATGCGACGGATGTCGATGCGCAAACTCGCGTAGAACTTAAGCGCCCGTCCGCCCGTGGTTGTTTCAGGCGACCCGAACATGACGCCGATCTTCTCGCGTATCTGGTTGATGAAGATCAGGCAGGTGTTGGTCGAAGCGACGATGCCGGTCAGTTTGCGCAGCGCTTGCGACATCAAGCGCGCTTGCAGGCCGACGTGAGAATCGCCCATCTCGCCGTCGAGTTCGGCGCGCGGCACGAGTGCGGCCACCGAGTCCACCACGATGACGTCGACGCCGTTGGAGCGAACCAGCGCTTCAACGATCTCCAGTGCCTGCTCGCCTGAATCGGGTTGCGAGACCAACAGATCATCAACGTTGACGCCGAGCAGCGCGGCATATTCCGGATCGAGCGCGTGCTCGGCGTCGATGTACGCGGCCACACCGCCCTGCCGTTGCGCTTCAGCGACGATGTGGAGCGCGAGCGTCGTTTTGCCTGAGCTTTCCGGCCCGAAGATCTCCGTGATGCGCCCGCGCGGGACGCCGCCAACGCCGATGGCTGCATCCAGACTGAGCGAGGTAGTCGAAATCACCTGCACATCGCCCAGCGGGCGCTCGCCCAACCGCATGATCGTACCTTTGCCGAAACGCTTTTCGATGTTGAGCAAAGCCGATTCGATCGCTTTGCTCCGGTCGTTGGATTTGGTATCTGCCATTGTCGTCACCACTGTTTCGCTTCTCTCCTTTGCGCCATAGGATGGAAAGGAGTGTAACACATTTCGGCGCAGAAGAGAAACGCCGTCTCACCCATGAAACACCATCTGCTCCCCCACGAAACTTCGGGGCGGCATAGGGAGCGCAAGGTTTCCATCTTTCAAACACCTTCTGCCGCGCCGCTTCTCGCCGCTCTGCCGGGTGGTCAGCAGGAGCGCGAGCGTGTTGTTCCCTTCAAGGAGCCAGCGACTGAGAGTCGCTAGCGAAGACTTCGCGCACGCTTCGGCCAACGCTCGCCTCAAACTTTTCCACCAGCGAAGGGACATCGCCCGAGCGTTCGTCGTGCATGATGCGTTCGACGCGCCAGAGCGGAAAGAAAAGATCGGTGACGCCGAAGAAAGTTTCGCCTGACCGAAGCGCGTTCACCCAATCGTCGAAGGCTGTGAGATCGATGCCACGCAAGAATACACCAGCCGCGCTGATTCGGTCGAGCCGTCCCCAGCACTTCTCGCGCGGGCTGTGGAGCACAACGATCACCATGCTGCCACGCCCGATGCTCATCGTTCCACTCCGATCATGGGCTCCTGCGGCACGAGCGCGCGGAAGAACTCGCCTACGCGTTCGACCAAGTCCGCCGCCCCGTGCAGACTTTCGATCTTTGCGACCACGGCCGACCCGACCACCGCCGCGTCGGCATACCGCCAGACTTCGGCGACGTGCTCGGCGCGCGCAATGCCGAATCCGACGGCGATGGGCAGATTCGTGCACCGCCGAAGTCGCGCAACCAACTCTCTCGCCTGCGCGCTCACTTGATCGCGCTCGCCCGTTACGCCAGCGCGCGAGACAGCGTAGATGAAACCGCTCGTTCGGGCAGCGATCAAGCGCAACCTCTCATCAGTGGAGGTGGGAGCGGCGAGGAAGATCGTGTCCAGATCGTATGCGCGGGCGATCTCCACCCACTCGTCGGCCTCTTCCGGCACAAGATCGGTGACGAGAAGGCCATCGACGCCGACCTTACGCGCCTCGGCTGCCAATTCGCGTTGCCCGAACTGAAGCAGCGGATTGTAGTAGCTGAACAGAACGATGGGCACATCGGTTCGGCGGCGTGCGCGTTCGACCACATGGAGGGCATCAGCCACACTGGTGCCACGCGCAAGCGACCTTTCCGAAGCGCGTTGGATCACTGGCCCATCAGCGACCGGATCGCTGAAAGGAACGCCGAGCTCGATGGCCGTAGCACCTCCTGCGCGCGCCAGTTCAACAATCAACTCGGCGGTGGTGTCGAGATCCGGATCGCCCGCTGTGATGAAAGGGATGAGGCCGCGTCGCCCTTCGCGGCGCAAGCGAGCGAAACTGTCTCCGATGCGCGTCATTCGTCCAACCAAGTCTTCCGTCTCGTCGAACTTACCGTGAGAAGCTGTCTTTGGTTCGCCTTACCCCCTCTTGGAGCGCAGCAAACAGCAATCCCGCTTCAATTTTGGGAAGCTTCCTTCGGTTCGCCGAACTCACGTCAGGGACTCATTTCGGTTCGCCGAGCGCGTTTCAGCGATCCGTCGATTCTTCCCCGATCGTTCTCCAAAAGGTCTTGGCGCACTCTCGCCCCGGTCCATCAGGTTTTCGACGACCTTTCACGCCGGTTCATCACCGAAGCCCACGTTCCGGCACGTCCCCAATGCATTCTGAGTCCTGCGATCTGCGCCTCCTATTCACCCGATCTGCTGGCCCAGTTCGTGAGCCACCGTGTGAACGTCTTTGTCGCCACGCCCCGAGAGGTTGACGATGACGATCCGGTCTCGATCCATGCGGCGCGCCAGTTTGATCGCGTGCGCCACTGCGTGGGCCGATTCAAGCGCCGGCAGGATGCCTTCCAACTGCGCGAGCAATTGAAAAGCTTCCAGTGCTTCCGCGTCTGTTGCGCCGACGTATTCGACGCGCCCCAGGTCGCGAAGATAGGCGTGCTCCGGACCGATGGCCGGATAATCCAATCCGGCGGAGATCGAATGAGTGGGGGCGATCTGCCCATGCGCATCCTGCAGGACGTAACTCATCGTCCCCTGCAGGACGCCGAGACGTCCACCGCCGCGCAGATTGAAGCGCGCCGCATGCTGGCCCAATTCGTCGCTGCGCCCGCCAGCTTCGACGCCGATCAGGCGCACTCGTTCATCGTTCAAGAATGGGTGAAAGAGTCCGATGGAGTTGGAACCGCCACCGACGCAAGCGACCAACGCATCCGGCAAGCGTCCTTCGCGCTCCAAGATCTGCGCTCGCGCTTCGACGCCGATGACGCGCTGGAAGTCACGCACCATGAGCGGGTAAGGATGCGGGCCGAGCGCGCTACCGAGCAAGTAGTAGGTATTCTCGACGTTGGTCACCCAATCGCGCAGCGCCTCGTTGATGGCGTCTTTCAAAGTGCGCGATCCGTTGGCGACTTCGCGCACATCGGCACCGAGCAGGCGCATGCGAAAGACGTTGAGCGCCTGACGCCGCACATCCTCGGCCCCCATGTAAATGACACACTCCATACCGAGCAGCGCGCACACGGTGGCCGTCGCCACACCGTGCTGCCCGGCGCCGGTTTCGGCGATGATGCGCCGCTTGCCCATGCGCCGAGCGAGCAATGCCTGCCCGATGGCGTTGTTGATCTTGTGCGATCCGGTGTGCGACAGGTCTTCGCGCTTCAGGTAGATGCGCGCGCCTCCGGCGTGCGCGGTCAAGCGCGCGGCGTAGAAGAGCGGCGTCGGGCGCCCGGAGTAGTCGCGCAGCAAGCGTTCGAATTCGTCATAAAAAGCGGCATCGTCGCGTGCGGCTTGATAAGCGCGCGTCAACTCTTCGAGCGGCGCCATGAGCGTTTCCGGCACGAAGCGACCGCCGTAGCGTCCCCAGCGCCCGCGTTCGTCCGGTTGCACTGCAAGACTCACTTTCGCTCGACCTCCCACCGCCCTCAGCTTGGCACAAAGCGCGCCGTTTCGCAAACGACGCGCGCAAGCATGCCCTACCGTTCAAAACCGACCGCATGTAGACCACACGCCGTACAACCTCTCGCCAGCGCAAAGTTCGCAGAACCCGTTTCAACGTCGGCCGAATGCGGTTTACGAAAGACGGCCGGAGAAACCCACTCTTTGAAGCGTAGGATGAGAGGCGCTGTGAAAGCAGAAGCCCCCTGAAAGGTTGAGAGGAAGTCACATGAAGAACAGCCCTGGCAGCTTTCGTCAAAGAAGCGACCGGATGAGCGAAACCGCGGCGCGCTCGTTACAAGGTCGCACGAGCCGTCATCTTTCGGCCATGCGCACGCAGTTTCGCCCGTCGCGCTTGGCGCGGTAGAGCGCCGCATCGGCAGCCGAATAGAGTTCGCGCTCGGAGGCAGCGTGAGTCGGGCACGAAGCGACGCCGATGCTGACGGTTGCCGTGCCGACCCGTTCGACGTGCGAACTGGCGATGGCTGCTCGCACCCGTTCGGCGGCGGCGAAAGCTCTGGCATCGTCCGCGCCGGCGAGCAGCAAAGCAAACTCTTCCCCGCCGAGCCGGGCAGCCGTATCGTTGTCGCGCGACGATTCGCGAAGCATATGGGCGACGTGGCGGATGACGATGTCGCCGGCTGAATGGCCGAAAGCGTCGTTGATGTTCTTCAGCTTATCGACATCGACCAGAAGCAACGAGCACGGAACCTTGTAGCGACGCCAACGTTCGACTTCCTGCCCGAGCGCGACGCGGAAGCGCCGACGATTCGCCAGTCCGGTCAAGTAGTCTTGATCGGCCTCGGCGCGCAACCTTTCGATGGTCAGTTGAATCTGGACCAGTTGCGCCGTTCTCGCCGCGAGCAGCGGCAGTTCCACCGGTAACTGAAAGTAGTCGAAAGCGCCGAGCGAAAGCGCTTCCAGTCGCCGGTTGAAGGAAGCTTCTTCCGCGCCGACGAAGATGAGCGGCATGTTCTCGTGCAGGTTAGCGATGGTTCGCACGAGTTCCGCCGCGCGCAAATCGTTCAATTCGATCTCGGCGACGACGATGTTGGGCCTGGTCCGCTGAACGGAGACGATGGCCGCCATGCCGCCCGTCACACCGACGACGCACGCTCCCGCCTCTTCCAACGTCGGACCACACAAGCGCGCCATCCTTTCATTCATAACCAGAAGCACGCGCCCGCGCTGACGCTCGTTCCTCTGCTGTCTGCTGGCTGTCGCGTGGGTCATCAAAGTCATCTTCTCGACTCCCCCGATTCAACTTCACGACTTTGGGCGAGAAGGTCGTGAGGCGAACGCGTGGCGAGGAAACGCCGAATCACGCTGGCAGTTCCGCACTGTGATCTCATGCAAGCATACTCGATCACGTGCCCGTGCTTCAAGCTGTGCTCTTCGCTGCGCGCACGAAATCGCGCAACAGCGTATGATCCTTTCTTCCCGGCGCGCTCTCCAAAGCGCTGCATGCATCGACCCAATCGGGCTGCACCACCGAAACGGCCTGCGCGACGTTGTGCGGCGCAAGCCCTCCGGCGAGAAACAGCTCCGCCGCGACCGCCCACCTCACCTGTCGCGCCTGCTCCCAGTCGAAAGAACGCCCCGTGCCGCCGAAGCAGCCCGGCGCGGCGGCGTCAAGCAACACGGCGTCCGCTTCATAATCGCGGGCGCGCGCCGGATCAAAGTTCGAATCAACGCGCAACGCTTTGATGATGCGCACCGGGCGCGGGCTGAGCCTCGCGCGCAGCGCGCGACAAAAATCGGCCGTCTCGTCGCCGTGAAGTTGCACAGCATCGAGTCCGACCTCTTCGACCACACGTATGATCAACTCTTCCGGCGCGTTGACGAACACGCCGACGCGCAGCAGATGCGCTGGCACACGCGCGCTCCACCGGGCTGCCTCTTGCGGCGCGACGTAGCGCGGGCTTCCGTCGTAGAAATTGACCCCGATGGCGTCGGCGCCAGCGCTGGCCGCTGCAAGCGCGTCTTCGAGGCAGGCGACGCCGCAAATTTTGACTCGCACCATAACGCTTTCCACACGATGCTAGCACAACTCTGCCGCGCGCGTCCTGCATGGGCCACGCGTGCGCTTCACCAAGCAGCACCGCGTTCAATTGCTCGGTTATGGCTTCGATCCCCGTCGCCTGCGCTCGCCTCTTCGCCCGTGAACCTAGGTTCAATTGCTCGGTTGTGGCTTCGATCCCCTTACCTCTTCGATCAAACGCCTGATCTCATCGATCAGGTCGGCAGGCGAGACCGGCTTCGGAATGTGCGCACGGAAGCCAGCGGCGAGCACCTGTTCGCGATCCATGTCGCGCGCATAGGCCGTCAACGCGACGACGACTAGATCGTCGCGTTGCGCACGTAGCTGGCGAATCAATTCGTAGCCATCCTCCTCGGGCATGCCGATGTCGCTGATAACGAGATCGGGCTCGAACTCATCGAGGGCGCGGAGCGCTTCCGCCGCCGTCGCCGCCGTGTGAACCACCATGCCGTGATGCTGAAGCGCCGTGGCGATCATCTCGCGCGCGTCGCGCTCGTCATCGACGACCATGACGCGCACGCCTTGAAGCGCCACCAGCGCGTCGCCGTTGCTCGCCGCGCGAACCGTTTCGCCGGCGTTCGCGGTCTGCGGCGGCGTCTCAACTGCTTCCGTCGTGCGAATGGCCATCAGCGGCAAGCGGATGAAGAAGGTCGCGCCGCGCCCCCTGCCTTCGCTTTCGACGCCGACCCGTCCGCCGTGCAGTTCGACGATGTGCCGGACGATCGAGAGCCCGATGCCGAGTCCCCCGTGCAGGCGGCGCGTGGAGCTATCGGCCT
>CAKZOF010000359.1 GCA_937135995.1 uncultured Pyrinomonas sp. | reverse complement strand
GATCGGCAACGTCGATGCCACCGTCATGCTTGAACGGCCTAAGCTCCGCCCATACATTCAAGCGATGCGCGAAAAGCTCGCCGCGGTGCTCGGCGTGTCGCCGGACAGCGTGAGCGTCAAAGCCAAAACGGGCGAAGGCGTCGATGCGGTCGGCGAAGGGCGCGCCGTTGCCGCGCAAGCTGCGGCGCTGCTGGTCCAGAAACGAAAAGCCGACGAATGATCCGTCATCCGATGGTGCGCGCTGGCGCACCGAACGACCTGTGCCCGGCGGTGATGAAACAGGCGCGGCGACCGACCAGCGAGCCCCTTCCCGCAACTTTGCGCTTCGGTGCGAAGCGGTGTATAAATCGGCGCTTGTTCGATTCCGGCAGAAGTTTGTCTCGGTCTGCTGCATAATTTTTCAGCGATGGTCGAAACCGGCTCATTTGCTACCGCATTTCACGAGAGGAGGGAAGGCGGCGCCCTTCCCCAGCCCTGAAGGGCGTGGCTGAAGCGCCGCCGTAGGTTGATGAGGCCGCAAGATGTCATTCGCCGTAAACGCGATCGCGGCGAGCTTTCGGATGACGACATCGCTTTCTTCGTGCGCGGCGTCACCACTGGCGAGTGGGCCGATTATCAAGCGGCGGCCCTTCTGATGGCGATCTTCCTGAACGGCATGAACGAGCGCGAGCGACTGGCGCTCACCGAGCAGATGCTCAAATCCGGGCGGACGCTCGATTTCTCGCACATCCCGAAACCGAAAGTCGATAAGCATTCGACGGGTGGCGTCGGGGACAAAACGTCGCTCGTGCTTGCGCCGTTGGCTGCGGCGTTGGGGCTATGCGTGCCGATGATTTCGGGACGCGGACTGGGCCACACGGGCGGAACGCTCGACAAACTCGAAGCGATTCCCGGCTACCGCGTGCGCTTGTCGCTTGCTGAGTTCGGCGCTGTCCTCGAGCGCGTCGGCTTCGCCATGATCGGACAGACGGAAGAGATTGCGCCCGCTGACCGGCGGCTCTACGCGCTGCGCGACGTGACGGCGACCGTCGAATCGATCCCGTTGATCGCCGCGTCGATCATGTCGAAGAAGCTGGCCGAAGGCCTCGACGGGCTGGTGCTCGATGTGAAAGTCGGAAGCGGCGCTTTCATGAAGCGACCACGCGAGGCGCGCGCGCTTGCGCGGGCCTTGGTCGAGATCGGACGCGGCGCTGCGGTGCGCACGGTCGCGCTTCTGACCTACATGGACCAGCCGTTGGGGCGCGCCGTTGGCAATGCGCTCGAGGTCGCGGAAGCGATCGAGACGTTGCGCGGGCGCGGCCCGAAAGATCTGACTTACCTGTGCGTCGAACTGACGGCGCACATGCTCGTCGTCGGCGGCATACACGACACGCTCGATCACGCGCGTCAACAGGTGCGTGCCTGTTTGCAAACGGGCGCTGGTCTGCAAAAGCTCCGTCAATCGGTGGAAGCGCAAGGCGGCGACCCAGCGGTGGTCGATGATCCGGGCCTGCTGCCCCAGGCGCAACACGTCGCCGAACTTCCGAGCGAAGAAGCGGGTTACGTCGCCGCGCTCGATGCCGAGCGCGTTGGCGTGGCGAGCATGATCCTCGGCGCGGGTCGCGTGCGCGTGGAGGATGCGATCGATCCTTCGGTGGGGATCGTGCTTGACAAAAAGGTCGGCGACCGCGTGGCGCGCGGCGAAACGCTGGCGCGCATCCACTACAACGACGAACGTCGTTTCATGCAGGCACGCGACCTGCTTCGTTCTGCTTACGGCTTCAGCCGCACGAAGCCGCGCCGGAAAGGGATCATCGCCGAGGTCATCGCTTGAGGCGCAGCGGTTCCGGAGAAGCGCTTCGGCGCGGTTCGACTTCGTCTCAGCGAGACGATGTTTGCCGTTGTCCGCTCTATCACCACAGTGGAAGGGGCGAAAGGATGAACAATGTGCTCGTCGTTTATCGGGTGAAACTCTTCGTTCTG
This sequence comes from uncultured Pyrinomonas sp., assembly GCA_937135995.1. Taxonomy (GTDB): domain Bacteria; phylum Acidobacteriota; class Blastocatellia; order Pyrinomonadales; family Pyrinomonadaceae; genus Pyrinomonas. Next base: position 3,509 of record CAKZOF010000359.1, on the reverse strand, counting down.
TTGGCCGTGTTGCTGCTCGCTTCCGCTCACGCGGAGGCGCAACGTCGGGTCTCAGGCGTTGCCGCCATCGACGCTCAACGGACGTTGCTCTATGGGTCGGGCGGTTTGTTGCGTCGCGTGGAAGACGGCAAGGTGGCCGATGTCGAACTCGGGGTCGAAGCGGATTGGACCAGTGCGGCATTTGTCGATGGAAGTCGAGGGTTGCTCATCGGAAACGCGGCGGGTGGAGCGCGCCTCCTTGTCACCGAAGATGGAGGGCGCACTTGGCGCGCCGTGCAGCCGTCGGGGCTGGACAACGCCGCACGCCTGTATTCGGTCGCTTTCCCGACGGCACGGCGTGCTTACGTCGTCGGAGAGACGGCGGATGGGCGCGGCTTGATGCTCCGCTCCGACGATGGCGGAAACAGTTGGCAGCTCAAGCAGACCATCGCGGAGAAGCCCTTGCGTGGGGCGTGGTTCGTCGATGCCGACAACGGCTGGGTGGTCGGCGACGGCGGGCAACTGCTGCGCACCACGGACGGGGGCGAGACGTGGAAGCTGCAGGGCGCGCGCGACGAGGCGACGGATCACCGGGCCGTCTTCGCGCTCGATGCCCGCCGCGCGTGGACGGTCGGCGCGGCGGGCGACGTGCGTCGTACCGCCGACGGCGGAGAGAGCTGGGAGCGCAGCGCGGTGAGCGGGGCGCCTGTCCTCGTGCTCGTGCGTTTTCTCGACGCCGAACGTGGGGTGGTTTTGGGTAGTGATGGAACAGTTTGGCGAACAGCGGATGGCGGTCGAAGTTGGAATCGCGCTGATGCGCCGTGGCCCACAGTTGGTTTCACGGTTTCCGGTGATGAAGTTCGGGTGTTCAATGCAGACGGTCAAGCCTCTTCGCTGGCATGGACGAATGCCGCTCCGCTCAAAACGCCGCAAAAGACGATCCATGAAGTTCTGAGGGAGAACCCAGCGCCGCTTTCAACGCGCCTCGTCGGTCTGATCGGAATCATCGTCTTGCTTGGCATTTTGATCCTGCTTTCCAATGACCGGCGCGCGATCAGACCGCGCGTCATCCTTTGGGGTTTCGCGCTGCAAATAGTTTTCGCCCTGTTGATTTTGCGGACGCGGATCGGTTTCGCACTCTTCGATCGAATCGGCAAGGGGATCTCGAAGTTACTCGCTTTCTCCGATGAGGGGGCGCGGTTCGTCTTCGGGCGTTTAGCCGACCCAACTTATATCGAGACCATCGCGCGCAACATGCCGGATGCGGCTGCGTTCATCAACCGCTACGGCATCGTCTTCGCTTTCAAGATATTGCCGACGATCATCTTCGTCGCCTCATTGTTCGCCATCCTTTACTATCTCGGCATCATGCAGCGCATCGTTTACGCGATGGCCGTCGTCATGGCGCGCACCATGCGAACCAGCGGTGCCGAATCGCTTTCCACTGCCGCCAACGTTTTCATGGGACAGACGGAGGCTCCGCTGGTGGTTGCTCCGTACGTCAAGAACATGACCATGTCGGAGTTGATGACCGTGATGACGAGCGGCATGGCTCATATCTCCGGCGGCGTGATGGCGGCTTACATCGGACTCGGCATCGATCCGGTCTTTCTGCTCACGGCGAGCGTTATGACCGCGCCAGCGAGCATGATGGTGGCTAAAATCATGTACCCGGAGAAGGAAAAGCCAGAAACGTTGGGTGTCGTTCGCATGGAGATGGAACGTACCGATGTCAATGTCATTGATGCTGCGGCGCGTGGCGCAAGCGATGGAATGCGGTTAGCGATCAACGTCGCGGCCATGCTCATCGCGTTCATCGCGCTGATCGCGCTGATCAATGCTGTGCTGGGCCTGCTCGGTTCTGTCGTGGGCATAAATCAAGCGCTCGGGCGCCCTTTCAACTTGGAATTCATTCTGGGAGCGATCTTTGCCCCGCTCACTTTCTTGATGGGCGTGCCTTGGAAAGACGCGATGGCCGTCGGCGATTTGTTGGGAACGAAGTTGGTGTTGAACGAATTCGTCGCGTACCTGAAATTGTCTCCGTTGGGTGGAAACGTGCAAGGAACGCTCGAGCCGCGTTCAATTTTGATCGCCACCTACGCTTTGTGCGGGTTCGCCAATTTCTCTTCGATCGGCATTCAAATCGGCGGCATTGGGAGCTTGGCGCCCAACCGTCGTTCGGACCTGGCGCGCTTGGGCTTTCGCGCTTTGATCGGTGGGTTCATCGCAACGTGTCTGACTGCTACGTTGGCCGGTATTTTGATCTGAAGTCGCTTCGATACTGGATTCTTCGGAAAGAAGGAGGCTTTCGATGAGCGATCTAAGCGTTGGCGCCGAAGCGATCGGTGGGGTGTTCGAAAAAGCCGAGCACGCGATGCGCACGGTGCGCGCGCGAACGCAAGTGGAGCCGCGCGTCGGTTTGGTGCTCGGAAGCGGTCTTGGCGGCTTCGCCGACGAGCTGGGCGATGCGACGGCCCTGCCTTACGGCGAGATTCCGGGTTTTGCGCGTTCGACCGTGGAAGGGCATGCTGGACGGCTCGTCCTCGGCGAGGTCGAAAACGTGCCGGTGGCCGTCATGCAGGGACGGTTCCATTACTACGAAGGCTACTCGTTCGCAGAAGTGACCTTCCCCATTCGGGTTCTCGCTCTCCTCGGCGTACGCGCGCTCGTTTTGACGAACGCGGCAGGCGGCATCAACAACGCTTTTTCGCCGGGCTCGCTGATGATCATCACCGACCATATCAACATGATGGGCGCCAACCCTTTGCGCGGTCCGAACGACGAGCGTTTCGGTCCACGTTTCCCCGATATGAGTGAGGTCTACGATCTCGAGTTTCAGCGCATCGCGACCGAAGAGGCACGTGCGCTCGGCATCGAACTGCGCCACGGCGTCTATGCCGCCATGTGTGGTCCAAGCTACGAGACGCCGGCGGAGATACGCATGTTGCGCATCCTCGGTGCCGATGCCGTCGGCATGAGCACGGTGCCCGAAGCGATCGTTGCACGCCACATGGGGGTGCGCGTGCTCGGCATTTCGTGCATCACGAACATGGCGGCGGGGATTTTGAATCAACCGATCAACCACCAAGAGGTGATGGAGATGGGTGAGCGCGTGCGCGATCAATTCGCGCGCCTTCTGCGTCGCCTCGTCCCGCGCCTCGTTGCGTAACAGAGAGCGTTGCGGCAGCTTCGGCGAGCGCTTCGTGCCCGTGATCAGCGGACAAAGAAGCCGCGTGGCGACCGCGCATGGTGGGTGGGGCGAGAACGAGCCTTTTGGTGTTCATCGGAGAAGAGGTCATGCGCACTGTGATCGGCATCTGCGGCGGTACGGGGTCAGGCAAGACCACCGTGGCGCGCGCTATCCTTCAATCGGTCGGTGCGACGGAAGTCGCCTTCTTGCAGCAGGATTCTTACTACCGCAACTTGGCCGACATGCCGCTCGATTTTCGTCATCGAGCGAACTTCGATCACCCGGACGCGATCGACAACGACCTTCTACTCGAACACGTGCGTGCTCTCAAGGACGGCCG